>JBGSUP010000278.1:0-2222 GCA_041753485.1 Akkermansiaceae bacterium | reverse complement strand
GTCGCCCGCGCGGGTGGCACGCAGCTTGACGACCGCACCGATGTCGCCGGCATGCAGCGACTGCACCGGTTCGCGGGCGGAGCCATTGACACGGTAGAGCTGGCCGATGCGTTCGGTTTCGCCGCGGTTGACGTTGATGAGTTCCGAACCGGAGAGCACATCGCCGCTGTAAACCCGGAAGAACGAGAGATTGCCGACGTGGTTCTCGTGCATTGTTTTGAAAACATAGGCCACCGTTTGCCCGTCGTTGAGGGCCACGCTGACATCACCGCCATTACCGTCCCGCGCCGCCACCGTCGCGCGGTCCACAGGCGACGAGCCATACTTCGCGATGAAATCCAGAATGCGGGAAACGCCAACGTTTTTCAGGCCGGAAGCCGCGAACACCGGCACCACCAAGCCCTTTTGCACCGCCGCGTGGACATGCGCGCGCAGGTCTTCCTCCGTGAGCGTGCCCTCCTCGAAGAATTTCTCCAACAAGGCATCCTCGGATTCGGCCACCATGTCGATCAACTGCCGGTGCAGCCCGGTCACCCGTTCCTTGAGCTCTCCTTCGGCGGGTTTCTCCTGGTATTTCCCGCTGCCATCAGCCGCAAAGCTGATGACTTCCGAGCGCATCACATCGAGCACCGAACTGAAGCCCGGCCCCTCGTCCACGGGGACGGTCATCGGGAAAACTCGCGCTCCGTAGTGGTCGCGCGCCTCCTCAAGAATCTCAGCGAAACGGGTGCGCTCACGGTCAAGCAGGTTGATCACCAGAAAGCGCGGAATGTCGTAATCGGCGGCCGCCGCCCATAACTCGTCGGCCCCGGTTTCCACGCCATTGACACCGCTGATGACGATCATTGCGGAGTCCGCCACACGCAGCGCGCTGAGCGGTTCGCTGATGAAGTCCGGCGTGCCGGGACTGTCGATGAGGTTGAGTTCGCGGCCCAACCACTCCTCGGCGATCACGGTGGCGTGGATCGACTGCTGGTGCTCCTTTTCATCCGCATGGAAATCGGAAACGGTATTGCCCTGCTCGATGGTTCCGGCGCGGTTGATTTTACCGGCGCAGACGAGCATGGCCTCGCAAAGCAGGGTCTTGCCGGTGGAGGCGTGACCGGTCACGGCAACATTGCGGATTTCGGGAGCGCGGAAGTCTTTCATGGATTCGGGCGGATGGGTTGGGGGTTTTAAAAAAGCGGTTTGTCTTATTCCACTGCCATTAGGAACCACCCCGCCCGGGGCGTCAACCACCGCGGGCACGCCGCAAATCGAAGCGTGGCTTTCGGCAAAATCCGGTCACCCGTTCCGGCCCCCGCGAAGCCCCGGTTCCGAACTTCCTGCGGGCCCTTGCCCGGAACCGTGGACTGGCATCACGAGACAGCCCAGCGATCGGCAACTCCACCTTCGCAAGGACCTCAGGATCACCCGCCGCCAGCGGTTTCAGCACCGCCATTGCCTTCGGCTCATTGTCACACGGCTTCAATCCGTTCTTCCCCCCGCAATTCCGACCTGCGAGAACCACCGCATGATCGTCCGCACGCGCTTCGCACCCAGCCCCACCGGCCTGCTGCATCTCGGGCATGCCCTGGCGGCCAAGGTCGCCCATGATCTCGCCCGGCGGCAACCCGGCGGGCGTTTCCTCCTCCGCCAAGAGGACATCGACGTCCCGCGTGTGCGCGGAGACTTCTATCAGAGCATTGAGGAGGACTTGAAATGGCTCGGTCTGGACTGGGATGAAACGCCGCTCCGCCAGGCAACACGCAGCGCCGCCTATGAAGCCGCACTCGCACGGCTGCGTGAAAACAACCTTGTCTATCCATGTTTCTGCACCCGCCGGGAAATCCAGGCTGAACTGGCCAACATGGCCGCCGCCCCGCAAGCCGCGGATAGCCACGCCTATCCGGGAACCTGCCGGAACCTGACGCATCACCAGCAACAGCAAAGACTCGCCGCCGGAATACCCCACGCATGGCGGCTCGATGCCCGCAAGGCCTGCTCCAGCGCCGGCACTCTCACCTTCCACGATCTGCGCTTCGGCACCATCGCGGTGAACCCGGACCTGCTAGGCGATGTGGTGCTCTCCCGCAAGGACATCTGAAGTGGTCCCCTGAGCGGAGCCGGGTGCGGGCGGATTTTAGCTATGGTGCATGAGGGGCGGGGTGGCGGTGTTTTTGGTGTTTGGTTGGGTGTGGTTCCGCCCTTGGAGGAAAGTTGTCCACAAGGTTCCGAGGCGA
>JBGSUP010000277.1:0-4557 GCA_041753485.1 Akkermansiaceae bacterium | reverse complement strand
CTCGGCGGTGAGGCCCTGCGCGAGGAGATCGAGGCCGACCGCTTCGGCGAGAACCCCGCTGCTCATGCGCTGGCTGGCCTTGTCGAGTTGCATGCGGCGCTCCGCGGCGGAGTCCGGCCATTGCCGCGCCGCAGCCCTCAGCGCGCGGAACTCCTTGTCCTCCTTGTGGATGGCGCCGGTACCATTCAGATGCCGGAATGGCTGATAGAGGGGATCCCCGATCACCACGCCCTGCCACGAGGTGACCGGCATGGCCATCCAGCAGGCCTCCACCCAGGAACGACCCTCCAACAAGCGTTGGTGGAGGATTGCCAGATCATGGGTGAGATGCAGGTAGGGTTCGAAGACGTTGCCGATCGTCGCCGCCGCACCCCGCTGCAACAGCGGGCCGCACCAGTTTTGGTTCGGATTGCCGAGTTGTTGTGCGCTGAACGAGTGCAGGTGAACGGCCACCGCGCCCTTGCGGAGCTTGAAGCGGGGATTGAGAAACGGACCGCTCACGTTCCAGTCATACCAGCCGAAATACAGCGCCGTTCCGTCCATCGGGTAGTTCCTTGGCAGCGTTTCATTGAAGCGGTCGACCACCGTGGGGATGCCCGCGCCGAGGCTGGCCTTGGCGATGGCTTCCAACCACTGGTCGCCTTGGGGAAACTTGTTGGCGATGTCCACGCAGGCCATGCCCCAGAGGCCGCCTTGCTCGGTTTCAATCGCATCGCGGATCATGCGCACGCAGGTGGCGTGGGTCGGCGCGTCGATTCTCGCTGTCAGGATGAGAAACGGCATGCTTGCATCGCCGATGTTCTTGTCGGATCTGTAAAATTTGTTTTGCAGCACGCCCTCGGTGGGCAGGCCCTCGATTCCGAGCATCGCCAACTCGGAATCCACCGCCGCCTCGTCGCGGTTGGCGAGTGGATCTTTGGGTGGGGCGGCCGGAGTTGGTGCCGGATTGGTGGCGACGGGAGCGGGTTTCGGTGTCGGGTTGATGCGCAGGGGCACTCCGCGCATGGTGACGAGGACGCGGATGCGGTTGAGCACCGGCACGGTCACGCCGCTGCGGTCGCGCCCGCGTTTCCACCAAGCACGCCGGTCAAACTCCCGGCGCAGTGGTTCGGCGATCAGTGCTTGGTAATGTTCGCGCGAAACATCGGCGGCGACCGGCAGGTTGAGGCCGATCAGGTTTTCGGCGGGTATTCCGCGCGCATCGCGGTAGAACTCGGCCAGTTGGCGGGATTCCGGCAGGGCGGAGTTATAGAGAACGGCCACCGATGCGGGCGATGGCACCGCGCCTGCTGGCGGCGCCAAACCCGCTAACAGACACCAGATCAAGGCAGGGACGCGCATCGGCGTGAAGATGGCGGCCGGAACCGCGACATGCAAGAACGACCAGCGGCTATCACAGCTTGAGTCGCAGGCCGTCCCATGCCACCCGCACGCCGACCGGCAGCTCCATTTCCAGCCGGGTGTGGTCGTTTTCATGTCCCAGATGGGTCAGCCAGGCTGCGCCGGCCTCCGCCTGCCGGATCACTTCGAGTGCCTCGCCGATCGAACAATGCGTGGGATGGGGCTCCGGCCGGAGCGCGTCCACCACCAGCACGTCCACCCCGCGGAGATGCCACATCGTGTCATTCGGGATGCGTTTCACATCCGGCAGGTAGGCGAGGCTGCGCCCTCCGTGATGATCGAAGCGGAAGCCGATGGTTTCCACCGCCGCGTGTTCCACCGGCAGCGGGGTGATTTTCAAATCCCCGTAAAAGAACGGTCCATCGATGATCCGGGCATCGGGTTTCACATAACCCTTGTAGATGTTCTCTGCGGAAAACGCCCAGCCGAACATCCTCACCAGCGTGTCCATGCACTCCCGCGTCGCATGCATCGGCAGCGGGTCCGGCTTTCTCCAGCAGAATGCCCGCAATTCGTCGAAGCCGGCCACGTGATCCAAGTGCGCGTGGGTGTAGATCACCGCATCGATTTCGCGCAAGCCCTCGCGCAGTGCCTGCGCCCGCAGGTCCGGGCCGGAATCCACGAGGATGGCGGTTTCCCCCACTTTGACCAGAGCGGCCGAGCGAAGCCGCTGATTCCGTGGATCTTGAGAGGTGCAAACGGCACACCTGCAGCCGATCACCGGCACTCCCACCGAGGTGCCCGTGCCGAGAAAAGTGAAAGAAAAGTCCGCCGTCATTGATTCCGGGCGCGACCCTTGCATACTGCGCCAGGTTCCGCAAAACGAATGCTCACTCTTCTCAAGATCCGCAATTTGGCCCTGGTGGATGAACTCGTCTGGGAGCTCGGCCCCGGCCTGATCGGCGTGACCGGGGAGACCGGTGCCGGGAAATCCGTGATCGTCGGTGCCCTGAAACTGGTGCTCGGCGAGCGTGCCGGGAAATCGCTCATCCGCACCGGCGAGGAATTCTGCTCGGTCGAGGCCGTGTTCGAGCTCAAGTCCCCTGCGGAAATCAATGCCATCCTCGGAGACGGGGGGCTCGAACCGTGCGAGGACACCCAACTCATCGTGCGCCGCGTGATCGGCCAGAGCGCCAACCGCCAGTTCGTCAACGATTCGCCCGTCACCCTTGCCCTTCTCAAGCGCCTTGGGGAGCACCTCGTGGACCTTCACGGGCCGCACGACCACCAATCGTTGCTCTCCACCGAGCGCCAGCTCGCAATGCTCGATGCCTATGCCGGAGCCGACATGGCCCATGCCGCCTATCGCGAGCAGCACCGCGCCTGGCGGGTGAAAGCCGCCGAACTCGACGAAGTCCGCCACGCGGAAAACGCTAGTGAACAGGAGATCGAACTGCTCCGCTATCAGATCCGGGAAATCGATGCCGCGCATCTCAAACCCGAGGACGAACAGGACCTCGAAGACCGCTGGCGCCGCGCCTCGAACTGCACCCGCCTGGTGGAAACGGCCGCCGCCGCCGCTGCTGCGCTCGGTGGTGACGATGGCGTGCTCACCCGTCTCGCCGAGATCCAGCGCCTCGTGCGCGACCTTGAAAAACTCGATCCCTCGATCCGCGGGCAAACCGCCTCGCTGGAAACCGCCGTGCTCGAACTCCAGGACCTGGAGGGCGATCTAACGGAATATGCGGAGGAACTCGACATCAACCCGGCCGAAGCCGCCGCGCTCGAAGAGCGCGTGAATTTGTTGGAGTCGCTCAAGCGCAAATACGGGCCATCCCTCGGCGATGTGACCGCCCGCCGGGAGAACGCTGCCGCGCGGCTCGACACCATCGAAAACCGCGGTGAGAAACTCGCGACTCTGGAGGAGGAACTCGCCGCCAGCCGCGCGTTGTTAGACACCGCCGGAAAATCGCTGGGCACCCTCCGGCGCAAGGCCGCCCCCAAGCTCGCGAGGGAGATTTCCAGCCAGCTCAAGGACCTCGGTTTCAAGCAAGCGTCCTTCGAAGCGCCGCTCCAGGCCCTGACGGAACCCGGCCCGCAGGGCTTCGAGTCGATCGAGTTCCAGTTTGGCCCCAATCCCGGCGAGCCGCTGCTGCCGCTGCGCCAGATTGCCTCGTCCGGGGAAATCAGCCGCGTCATGCTCGCCGTGAAATCCGCGCTGGCCGATCAGGACGACACGCCGCTCATGGTTTTCGATGAGATCGATGCCAATGTCGGTGGCGAAGTCGCCCGTGCGGTGGGCCGCAAGATGGCGGCGCTCGGCACCCGCCACCAAGTGGTGGCCATCACTCATTTTCCGCAGGTAGCCGCCACCGCATCGCTCCATTTTGTGGTGGAAAAAGAGGTTGCCAACGGCCGCACCCGGTCGCGGATCTTTCCGGTGAGCGGTGAGACCCGGATCCAGGAACTTGTCCGCATGCTCGGCGGCGGCGGCGAGCAAGTCCGCGCCATGGCCGCCTCGTTGGTCAGTTTATAGGGGAATCAGGCGTTTATGGCCGGATTTGAACCCACTTGGCCGGATTTACGCCAAAATAATACTTTCATTTTCCTGATTTTAAGGGATTCTAGCGGCGTTCCGCGATTGCTTCGGCCGAGTGGAACACCAGCCACTTCCGAGTTTAGCCACTCTGTTTCGAATTGATCTCCGGGGGGAAGTCAACCGAACATGGCCAAAGCCGGGCGGCTCGGAAACATAGCGCGCATTGAGAAATCCGGGGGGAGTTCCAATGCGCGCTTTCTTTTGTCCGGGTTTTGCCAGCGATTGCAGGGAAGCATGCGTCCCCGATCCCGCGCCAATTGTCGGAGTCCCCTGCGGGATGCTTCATTGCAGGGTGACGGCTGAGACGGGCAAGGCATCCAGTCTCTTTTTCCGGGGCCGAGGGGTTGATCACGAGCGATCGCCGCCGACCCGGTGTGATTTAATCCGTGCCATTCCGGGCGGGCTCACGCTAGGCTCCGCCCATGCCGTTTCGCAAATTCGGACTCGAAGCCGGGATTCTCCGCGCCATTCAAAAGGCGGGTTACGAGCGCCCGACACCGGTGCAGGCGGCCGCCATTCCCAGGGTCATGCAGGGCCATGACCTGATCGCCATCCCCCAGACCGGCACGGGCAAGACGGCGGCCTTCGTGCTGCCGCTGCTGCATCGCCTCGCCCTT
>JBGSUP010000276.1:0-6079 GCA_041753485.1 Akkermansiaceae bacterium | reverse complement strand
GTTGCCGCGCCGGTTCCGGTTGACGAGCATTGCCACTGCCGCGGCGATGCCGACGGCTGCGAGTGCCACGAGCACCGCCTGACGCCGGATTCCCCGGGCAAACCAGAGGATTCCGACCAGCAACAACAGTCCGGAGCCGATCATCATCACCTCCGCATTGCCAAGCGCGATCAATGCAATCGAAACCACCGAAGCGAACACCGCGAAAAACGAAGTGCGCCGCGCGGTCGGTGAATCCGAAGTCTGGGGCTTACCGCCTGCGCGATCCGCCGATCCGGACGGAGCCCCGTTCATCGTCTCCACGATGGTCCGGAACTCACCTGCGGTCTGATAGCGCAGCCCGGGTTCTTTCTCCAAAGCCCGCAGGACGATCTCGTCGATCCGCACGTCAATCTGGACTTTCCGCGATGGCGCGACGAGGTCTTTCGAAGGCCGCTCGCCGGTGAGCATTTCGTAGAGCACCACGCCGAGAGCGTAAATGTCGGCGCGGTGGTCGGTGCGACCGTCGGTTTGCTCAGGAGCCATGTAAGGCGGCGTGCCGATATTTTCCCCGCGGGTGCCGATCAGTCCGGCGATGCCGAAGTCCGCGATCTTGATGCGGCCGTCGCGGTCTAACAAAAGATTCTCCGGCTTGATGTCGCGGTGGACGATGCCCTTGTCATGGGCGTATTGCAGCGCTTCGCAGATCGGAGGGATGATCGCGAGGGCTTGCCTGGGTTCGAGTTTTCCGTCGCGCAGAAGGTCGCGCAGGTTCACGCCGTCCACATATTCCATGACGATGTAAAACAGGCCGCCGGTTTCGCCGAAGTCGTGGATGGTCACGATGTTCGGATGGCTGAGTTTTGCGAGTGTGGCGGCTTCGATGGAGAAGCGTTCGGAGAATCTACCGTCGCCCACACACTCCGGCGGCAGGATCTTGATGGCCACCCAGCGGTCCAGAGATTTCTGGCGGGCCTTGTAAACGACGCCCATGCCGCCGCGGCCGAGACACTCGGTGATTCCGAAACCGGGAAATTTTCCGGCGATTTCCTCCGGCGTGAATGGTGGCAGGGCGGTGCTTGGTTGGGCGGCGGGCGCGATGGTCCGCGAGGCGAAGGCCTGGGCCATCAGACAGGCGGGACAGATCTTGTGCTGACCTCCCGTCGGCAAGGGTTTGCCGCATTCGGGACAATGATTGGTAGTTTTCATGGCATACCTCACTTCCGCGTTCGCGGCGGCGCGTTACCGGGAATTATTCCGCAAGTGCGGCGAAGAGCGATCTCATTTCATCCTCCACGAATTCCGCGTCAGCGAGCGTGCGGCCGATCTCCTGGCGCAAGCGCTGGCGATAGCGCTTTCTCAATCGATGCACCGTCACCCGCGCGGCTCCCTCCGTGATGCCGAATTGTCCGGCGATCGCCGCGTAGGTCAACTTTCCGCTGCTCATGCTCAGAAACGATTTCCATTGGGTGAAATCGAGGCCGTTTTCCTCGTGCTCCAGATCGTCGAGCACCTTGTCGAGCAGGGCCAGCGCCCAGTCGCGGTCATAGAGTTTGTCCGGGCTGCGCTCGTCCGCCGGATCAAGGCTGAGGCCGGTTTCCGCGTCCTTCCAATCGATGGACAGATGGGTGGCGAAACCGCCGCGTTTCAGCCGGTGTTCGCGCTGCCACTCACCGGCCATGTGGTTCTTCAGCGCGCCTAACAAAAACATCCGGAAGCGTCCGCGGTCGGAATCTGCGAGGCGCAGGCCGTTGTTTTCCAGCAGGACGGCGAAGAACCCTTGAAGCAGGTCCTCGGCATTTTGCGGGGTTTTCCCATGGCGGCGGAGGTAGCGGTAAAGCGGCTGCCAGTAGGTGGAGAAGAGTGTGCCGAGCGCTTCGACTGCGGCGGTATCGCCCCCATGCGCCGCCTCGCGCACCAGCGTCCAGCGGGTGGTGGCGAAGAAGGTGGGCGGAGGAGATGGATCGCGGGCCATGGCTGCGATCCTCATCTAGCATTTTCCAGGGATTTCGTTAACGCTAAAATGCGGGAACTTGGGACCGATGGAAGATTGATTCCGGTCGGGGAAGCCCACCCGCCGATGCCACGAACCACCAAACAAAAACGCCCAGTCTTGCATCCGGACCCTTTTGGAAAAACCAAACCCATGAAAGGAGTTCTCAGCGTGAGTAGAGCTCGACGATGAGTTGCACGTTGACGAGCGGGTCGATGTCGGAGCGCTCGGGCACGCGGGTGACGGTGGCTTCGAGCTTGTCCTTGTCCACATCGAGCCAATCCACGCCGGGCATCGACTGGGTGAGGTCGGTCATGCGCACGACCAGTTGCTGGGAGGAAGGCTTGGCACCGATCCTGATGACGTCGCCGGGCTTCACTTGGAAGCTCGGGATATCGACGCACTGGCCGTTCACGAGCACGTGGCCGTGATTGACGATCTGGCGGGCGGCCTGGCGGCTGTTGCCGAAGCCCGCGCGGTAAACCACGTTGTCGAGGCGGGTTTCAAGCAGTTGGAGGAGGATTTCACCGGTGACGCCGCGGCGGCGGGCGGCTTCCTCGTAATAACCGCGGAATTGTTTTTCGAGAACGCCGTATTGGAAACGGAGCTTCTGCTTTTCGCCGAGGGCGACCGAGTATTCGCTCTTCTTCTTGCGGCCGGCGCGCACACCGTGCTGGCCGGGCGGGAAGTTGCGGCGCTCGAGAGCTTTTGATGGGCCGAAGAGGGAGACACCGAAACGGCGGCTGATCTTCGCGCGTGGACCTGTATAACGTGCCATGATGAAGTTTCTGAAAAAGTTGGATTAGACGCGGCGGGCCTTCTTCGGGCGGCAGCCGTTGTGCGGGATGGGGGTCACATCGCGGATCGAGAGGATTTCAAGACCGAGGCCCTGCACGGCGCGGACGGCGGACTCGCGGCCGGAACCCGGTCCCTTGACGCGCACATCGACCTCCTTGAGGCCGTGGCCCATCGCCTGGCGGCAGGCATCCTGCGAAACCACTTGGGCGGCGTAGGCCGTGCTCTTGCGGGAACCCTTGAAACCCATCTTGCCGGCGCTCGACCAGCCAATCGAGTTGCCATTGACGTCCGTCACGCTGACGAGGGTGTTGTTGAAAGTGGCGGTCACATGAACCACACCGCGGTGCACGTTTTTCGCGCCCTTGGCCTTGTGGATCTTGATTTCCTCCTCACCTCCGCCGATTTCGGCGAAAATGTCGCGTTTGGCTTCCCTCTTTGGCGCGCCTTCGGCGGCGGCTGCTTCAGGAGCAGGAGTGGTTGCGGGTGCTGGAGCTGCTGCGGGCTCAACCGCCTTTGCTTCGGCGGATTTTTTGGTGGTTTCGTCGGACATGAGTGTTGCTCTAGATTACTTCTTAACGCCCACGGTCTTCTTCTTGCCCTTGCGGGTGCGGGCATTGGTGCGGGTGCGCTGGCCACGGACAGGCAAGCCGCGCTTGTGGCGGATCCCGCGGTAGCAGTTGATCGAAGTGAGGCGCTTCAATTGCGACTGACGCTCGCGGCGGAGGTCGCCCTCGACCATGATCGACTCGGTCTGGATCACCTGGGCGATGCGCACCAATTGATCTTCGCTGAGTTGTCCGGTGCGGATGTTGGGGTCGATGCCCGCATGCTCGAGGATCTTGGCGGCCGTCGGGCGGCCAATGCCAAACATGTAGGGCAGAGAAGCTTCGATGCGCTTCTCATTGGGGATTTCAATGCCTAGAATACGTGCCATGGTGATGCGTGAGTTCGCGTGACCGCGGAACAGGAACGGAAACCTCCGGAAGTCCCGCGGGGCGGGTGGTTTAGCAGACAAGCGGAGGCTGGCAAGCCGGAAATGGGAATTTTCTTCTGCGTAGATTGCGCCGCCCGAATCCGACCATATCCCGTCTGGACAAAGCGGGCTCCCCCTCTAGCTTGACTCCCACCCGCAAACCATGGATTCCACCCTCGACCCCACCCAGCAACTCCCGCCCGATGACGTCGCTGCCATCGATGAACTTGGAAAAACCTACCAGGCTTTCCGCGAGGAGCTGGGGAAAATCATCATCGGCCAGGATCTCGTCATCGAGCAACTCGCGATCTGCCTCTTCGCCCGCGGCCATGCCCTGCTGATGGGCGTGCCCGGTCTGGCGAAAACCCTCCTAGTTTCCTCGGTCGCCCAGACCTTCGATCTCTCGTTCAACCGCATCCAGTTCACGCCCGACCTGATGCCTGCGGACATCACCGGCACCGACATCATCCAGGAATCCGGCGTGGGTGGCCGCCGCGAGTTTGAATTCGTCAAGGGGCCGGTGTTTTCAAACATCGTGCTCGCCGATGAAATCAACCGCGCGCCCGCCAAAACCCAGTCCGCCATGCTCGAGGCGATGCAGGAAAACAAGGTCACCGTGCTCGGCCACACCTATCAGCTCCAGCCGCCGTTTTTCGTGCTCGCCACCCAAAACCCGATCGAACAGGAAGGCACCTACCCGCTGCCCGAGGCCCAGCTCGACCGTTTCATGTTCCTGATCGAGGTCGATTACCCGTCCGCGGATGAGGAAAAACGCATCGCCCGCGAAACCACCGGCAGCGCGCGCCACGCGCTCAACCACCTGCTCGACGGCCAGAAGGTCCTCGCCTACCAACAACTCGTCCGCCGTGTCCCGGTTCCCGAGCATCTTTACGAATACGCCGTCGGCATGGTCCGCAAGACCCGCCCCGGCCAACCGGAGTCGCCGCAGTGGATCAAGGACACCGTCGGCTGGGGTGCCGGCCCGCGCGCCGTGCAATACCTGATTCTCGGTGCCAAATCCCGCGCCGCCCTGCGCGGCGCCTACATGGCCTCGCTGGAGGACATCGAAGCCGTCGCCTCGTCCGTGCTCACCCACCGCGTGATCACCAACTTCGCGGCCGAGTCGCTGGGCATGACGTCGAAGAAAATCGTCGAGCGCCTGATCAAGGAGATGAGGGAAGAGTGATGCACTCCTTCATCGACAACGACCTCCTCTCCCGCCTCGGCTCGCTGCCCATCGAGTCGCGAATACCGATGATGGGCAATGTGGCGGGCAAGCACCGCTCGCCGCATCGCGGGTCTTCCGTCGAGTTCGCCGAATACCGCAAGTATGTCCCCGGCGATGACACGCGCCGGCTCGACTGGAAGGCGTTCGCGCGCTCGGACCGTTTTTACATCAAGGAATTCGAGGCAGACACCAACCTGCGCGCCTACTTCGTCGTCGATGCCTCCGGTTCGATGAATTTCGCGGGCAAGGGCGATTCGAAAATCCAATACGCCCGCCGCATCGCCGCATCACTGGCCTATTTGTTAGTGAATCAGGGCGACGCCGCCGGTTTGTCCATCTGCACCGACAAGCTCCACCTCGAAGTCCCCCCCAGCCGCCGCGCAGCGCACCTCGAACGCTTTTTCTCCACTCTCGGAAAACTCGAACCTTCGGGCGAAACCGGCTTGATCGACGCGCTTCACACGATCGCGGAAAAAATCGGCCAGCGCGCGTTTGTCGTCATTCTATCCGATCTGTTCACCGACACCGCCGCGCTTGGCGACGCCCTCCAGCACCTCCGCTACCGCAAGCACGACATCTCGGTCTTCCACCTGATGGACCCGCAGGAAATCGGCTTTGAGTTCGACCGTCCGCATCGTTTCGTGGATCTCGAGGACGGTACCGCGCTGGTCGCCGAGCCCAACCTCATCGCCGACGAATACAAGACCGCGCTGCGCGATTTCCTCACCAAGGTCCGCGCGAAGTGCCACGACGCCTCCGCCGATTACCAACTCGTCACCACCGACACGCCGCTTGAACCGCTGCTGCGTGATTTCCTCACCGCGCGCTTGCCGAAGTCAAAGCACTGATGCTTTTCCTCTCTCCAACCCTCCTCTGGTTCCTCGCCGCGGCCGCCGTGCCGATCGCAATCCATTTGATCAACAGGAGACGCCACAAGACCATCCAGTGGGCGGCGATGCAGTTCCTGCTCAAGGCCTCGCGCCAGTCCCGCGGCAAGAAGAAACTCCGCCACATCCTCATCCTCGCCTGCCGCGCGCTCGCCATCGCCGCACTCTCGGTAGCCGCCGCGCGCCCCATCGTCTCCGGCCTCCTTGGCTGGGGCGGCGGA
>JBGSUP010000275.1:0-2075 GCA_041753485.1 Akkermansiaceae bacterium | reverse complement strand
ACGCCCGGCGTCGGCAGGTTGACCGTGGTGATGAGGTCGGGCGTGGTTTCGGCGTCGCCTCCGGAACTCACATTGTCGCTCTCGAAGTAGTTGCCATCTTCGTAACCGGTGAGATTGCGGAAAGTCCAGAAACCGTCGGTCCCCGTGCCGATGGTTGCCAAGTCCGTGTTGACTTGGGCGAAATAATTCCCGTTGGTCGGGTCCGCATTCCGGTCCACCAGCGCCGCCCCATTCAAAGTCGTATTCGCGGCCGTGGCATCGACATAGGTGAACTTGGGTGCCGCCGGATCGATCAACTGGTAGCCGACGCCCTCGTAGATGGTGCGCTCGTCGTCGGTGGTGGACGCGGTGGTTTCGAAGCCGTTGATGTAAACTTGGATCGTCTCGTTGGCACTGGTGGTGGTCACCTTGCCGACGTAGGCCGCCCTGCCGCTCGCGCCGCGGGCGTTGGTGAAAGTCGCGTCAAAATCGACCAAGGGCGGGTTTGCCGCCTGGTCGGCGCTGATCACTTCCGTGTCGAGGAAATTGTCCGCGTTCGTATCCGCCGGCGCTGAACCGATCTTGATGGAGATGTCGCGTGGGGCGACGTTGGCTCCATTGACCACGACGATGTCGTAGGTGCCGGCCACCGGCAGGGTGATGGTGGTGACCAAGGGGTCCGTGGTCTCGTCGGTGTTGGGCTGTGTATCGGTATCGAAGTAGGCACCGCCCTCCCAACCAGTGGCGGTGCGATAGCTCCAGAGGTTGTCGGTGCCGTTGTTGGCGGTATCGACATTGAACCCTCCGTCGGGAGCGAGCACGATGGCCGTGCCGTTCACCGTCGTGTTGGTGGGGGTGGCATCGACATAGGTGAATTCACCATGGGCCGCAGACAGGCACAGGGACATCAGGATGGCAGGAAGGAGTTTTTTCATGGGAGTGGTGTGTTAACGAGAGACAACATTCTGTATTCGGGACCAATCAAAAGGATTTTCTTCACGACCTTCTGGCACCTGGGGGGGGTCAAAATCAGCCGCCTTTCGGCAACCTCACGACTTTAGGAGGATTGGTGCGGGTGTCAAAGGCGTCGGTGAACCCGAGTTTGCCGAGGTCGCGGTTGGTGAGTGACCGGGCGCTGCCATCGAGCATGAAGGCATTGGCCTTGCCGCTGTGACGGAGGCCGATGCGTTGATCGCCGGTGATCCGGAAAGACTGTTGCCCGTCGGCCTGGCAGGAATCGGCGAGCAGCACATAAAGACCCGGAGCGGCGACCTTGCTCAGGTGCAGGGTGCTGACATTGCCCCGCTCTCCGGCGATATCCTTGATGCTTTCCGCGGACCATGAAGCACCGGCCAGGGTGCTCTCGGTGAAATTGACGCCATAACAACGCCAGTGCGGATTGTATGGGGGCCCCGGTGCGGAGGGACACTGCATCATTTCGCCGATGGCGGCATGGCGGACGTCAGTGGCGGTCTGGGACATTCCCAACGCCTCGCCGATGATCGTGTAGGTGCGGAAGTCGAAGTTGCCGTTGCCACCGGAGAATACCCGGAGACGGCCGCCGTTGTCACTCGCTGAGGCGAGCAGAAGGGTGCCGGACTGACGCAAGCGGGAGAGGCATTTGGCACTCTGCGCGGACGCCTTGAGGTTCCGCATGGTCATGAGCAGCGAAGCCGCCAGAACCAGGATGATGGTGATCACGACCAGGATTTCGGGCAGAGTGAAGCCCGAGAGGGGTCTGCGGCGGCCTTGGGGCCGGACTTGCGGATGGGAAATGGTGTTGAAAGTCATGACTGAAAAAATGTGCTTCAGGTCCAACAAAGCACATCACAGACCGATGCACAGGAATTCCTTCAGACTCCCTGGCACCTTCAGGGTATCAAAAAAGCGTTGGATCGTTGAGATTCCAATGGGCATGGGGCGGAAAATGATTTACTGATGGGTTCATGCACGGGTTCCGCATCATTTCCGCCGTGGAGCAAGTCGCCAGGCATCTACAGGAACGGCTTGCCGAAGGGGAGTGGGCCGGCGGTTTCCCCGGTGTCCGGCGACTGGCGGAGGAGCTCGGGGTGAACCACAAGACCGTGACCGCCGCG
>JBGSUP010000274.1:0-10244 GCA_041753485.1 Akkermansiaceae bacterium | reverse complement strand
GGCGGGCCAAAGGGCAATGGCAGGAAGGCGCGGGCGGGTCTGGTGCGTGCGATGAGGGCGCACAAGGGCGTGGCGGCGGATGCGGCTTTTTGGAAGGGTGATGTGGCTTTGGAGTATCGGAAAATCCTGATGGCGGGTGCGGGGGAACGGGTCGAGGAACGGGTGGAACAAAGCGGGGCGATGAAGCGCATCGTCAAGCGCAAAGGGCTGACCCAAGAGCAGCTTGATGCCGAGAAGCAGCGTTTGTTAGAAACCGGGGAGAAGCGGATGGGCGAATTGCCGTTCGGGCGGATGTTGAGGTGCCGGATGAGGTATTTCACGGACGGTGCGGTGATCGGCAGCAAGGAGTTTGTGAATGCGGCGTTTGAGTCGGCGCGGGAACGCTTCGGGCCGAGGCGCAAGGATGGCGCGCGAAGCATGCGAGGAGGCGGCAGTGGCGCGAAGGGAATGCTGTGGACGTTGAGAGACTTGCGGGTTGGAGTGTGATTCCTGACGGAAGATCAAAAGCGAACGAATTCAGAGGGACTGGTAAGTTACCAAGAAATTGCGAATTTGCGCACACTGCCGCCAGTGGCCTCTAAAACCGCACCTAGCAGCGTGGCGTCCTCACCCACCTATGGCGATGACAACGGTGGACGCATCGAAATCGCCACCTGTTGAATCCTAAATCCATTTCGTTTGAGTTAACAAATTGAAATCGGGTGATTTTTGGCGGACTGCCTGTTGCGGGGCTTCCTGCGTTCCGATCTGACATGGTTTTTCGCGAACACCCGTGCGTCCGCTGTTTAAACGAGCTTTGCGCCCCAATCTCGGACACCGTTACGTCACGGGTAGTAGGGCCGGAGCATCCAGTAGCAAACCGGGCCGGTTATGGCCACATAGAGCCAGATCGGAAACACCCAGCACGCCAATTTGCGGTGGGTGGCAAAACGGTTTGTCCAGCCGGCAATGAAGGTGAACAGGATGAACGGCAGGCTCACCGCTGCGAGCACGATGTGGGAAATGAGCAGCAGCAGATAAACCGTCCGCATCCCGCCGACCCGCGTGCGCTCGTTCTTATCAACCACGCCATCGAAATTCAAATCGCCGAATTTCACCTCGCTGCTGGTGAAATGATAGGCGACATAACTGAGCAGGAACAACACCGAGAGTCCCATTGCCACCATGATCATCCGGCGGTGAAGCGCGATCCGGCCTTTCATCACGGCGATGAAGGCGATCACCAGCACGACGGCCGCCGCGGCGTTCACCGCGGCGTGAAACGGCGGCAGGAATGACAGGCTGAGCCCATCGGGAAGCGGGATCTTCACCCTCCGCATCAGCCCGACGAGGCCCAGCACGGCGGCGGTGAGGATCCATGCGGCGATGCCGAGTTTTTTCGCGAGTTCCTCCCGCGGCGGGCGTGACAGCCATTGGGCGCGTTCGTCGTTCATCAGATGCCGGGCGATTCGTTTTTCTCAAGTTCGGCACGGATGCGCCCGAACAGCTCGTCCTTCAGTTTCTGATAGAGACCGGGATCACGCTGGCGGGCCTCCTCGGAGCGGGCGTCGGCCAGCGGCCATTTGCCGATCACGCGGAACTCGCGGTCCACCAACAGGAATCCGAGGTCATGGGCATAGCGGCCGTTGGCCTCAATGTCAGCCGGATCGGAACGTTCGCGGATGCCAAAGAACTTGAGGTCCTGCTCAAGATAGCTGTGGGTGCTTTTGGCATCGCCGGCGTTGAGGAACCACCAGTTTTTGGTTTCCGCTCCGAGAGCCTCGGCGTAGTCGGCGAGTTTCTTCTGTTTGTCGTTTTCAGGATCCACCGAGATGCAGACAATCTGGAAATCCGGGTGCGCGCGGAATTCATCGTAGATCTTGCGAAGTTCCTCGCCGTTGCGCACCGCGCAATGCGGGCAGATCGCGAAGAACTCCGCGGCGATCCAGACCTTGCCGCGCAGGTCGGAGAGTTTGACCGGCCTGCCATCCTGGTTGATGGCGGCGAGGTCGTTCTGGATCTCAAACCAGAGCGGCGCGTTTTCCTTGCCGACATTGACGATGGCCGCCATGTCCGGTTTCGGCAGGCGCGAACGGAGGAAAAATGCGGTGCCGATGATGGCGGCCGAAATGACGACCACGCCGGCATAGAACAGAGTGATGGTGGTGTTGCGGTTCATCGGGTTTCCGTGGTTTCGGCGAGCAGCCGGTCAATCGTCTGGTTGAGCAGGATCTCCATTTCGGTCTCGTTGCTGTGTTCGGTGCCGGATTTCATGCCCTCGCGGTCCCAGGCGGCCGCCATGTCGAAATCAAATGCCACCACCTCGGGCTTGGCCGGCTTGCCATTCCGGGTTTTCGGCACCACTGCACGGCGGATGTGGCCGTTGCGATCAATCAGGATGATCGTGGGATCGAATTGCCATTTTCCCGCCGCTTCATTGGGGAAAACCGCAGCCTTGAGTTCGTTTTTGATGAATTTGTGCAAGGTCCCCGGTTCCGTGCCGCCCAGCCACCATTGGGGTAGTTTCAGGCCCTGGGTTTCGGCAGTCCGGGCCAAGGTGTCGCGCAGGCTTGCGGCGGGAATTGAATCGACCACCAGCGTCACCAAGTGGAACTCCCCGTCGCCAGCGCGCGCCTCCGCGAGGCGCTTCATCACGGCCATGCTGCGCCGCGCCGTCTCGGGATCCCGCAAGCTCCAGACGTTCATCGCCAGCACCGTGCCCCGCAGGCTGAACAAATCGACAACTTCCCCGTCCTGCCGCATCAGGCGCAAATCCCGCTCTTTTCGAATCCGGTGAACGATCGCAGGCCGGTCATCGGCGGATTGTTTGGACGACCATGTCCCGTAAGCGCGTAAAATCAGCCAGCCACCCAGCAGCATGACGGCCACCAGGATCCAGGCGGTGCGCTGGAGCTTCCTCGGGTCGCGCGCGGCCGGTTCGAGCTCGGTGGGTGGGGTCATGGCTGGCGGAAGGTAGCTGCGAGCGCCTGCTTGGCAAGTCGCGGAATTCGTCATCGAATCACAAGGCCGGCCGACGCTTTTTATTTCAGGGGTTGTCACCACCCGCATCCACCCTGTAATGTCACCTGCAATCCGAATCCATGTGGAATTTTTTCATCGAGCATTGGCGGGATGGCATTGAGATCCTTCTCCTCGCCACCGGCATCTATCAGATCTATCGCGCCTTCCGGGCCACCCGCGGCGCCCAGATCCTGGTCGGCCTCGGCACCATCCTCATCGTTCTTTCGCTGGTCTCCACGGTCTTCAAGTTCGAGGTGATCCAGTGGCTTCTCCTCCAAACCGCGCAGTTTCTCGCCTTCGCCCTGATCGTGATTTTCCAACCCGAGCTGCGCAACGGCCTCGCCCGCCTCGGCAGCAACCGGCTATTCTCTCTCTATGGCCGCCGCCGCCTCGACTTCCTCGAACGTTTCGCCGATGCCGTTCTCAACCTCTCGAAAAAGCGCGTCGGCGCGCTCTTCGCCATCCAGCGCGACGTCAGCCTCAAGGAACAACTCGACACCGGGGTGGTTCTCGACGCGCGCTTCTCGCCGGAACTCGCCATGGCCGTCTTCCATCCGAAAGCGCCGCTGCATGATGGCGGCATGATCATCGCCGACGATCGGGTGGCCGGTGCGGCTTGCGTGTTTCCCGTCACCGAGCGCGAAATGCAGGACCGCTCCACCGGACTCCGCCACCGCGCCGCCATCGGGCTGACCGAACGCACCGATGCCATCGCCGTGGTGGTGAGCGAGGAAACGGGCGGCATCTCGATCTGCCAGAACGGCAGCCTCCAGCGCAATCTAACCGAACAACAGTTCCGCGAGAAAATCGCCGACATCTTCTTCTCCGGCAAACCGTCCCATGAAACTCAACCTGTCGAACAACTGGATCGCGAAGGTCCTGTCCCTCCTGCTGGCGATCGCGATCTGGTATCTCATTAAGCAGAACCTCGCGAGCAACGGCGGCTTTATCGAAAAGCCGCCCCGCGCCGTGCCCGTGAGTGAAGAATGACCGGCACGCCTGTCATCCGGGAATCCGCGGTCCCAAGACATCCGCGGAAACCCGTTGCGCCCGCTTCACTTCGCCGGCGATGATCCGCAGCCCTTCGCAGACCACCCTCTCGTCCATGGCGTAGGACACGCGGATGCACTCGTCGCGGTGTCTCCAGTCCGGATCGTCAAGGCCGTAGAAGAAGTATTCACCGGGGATCACCAGCACGCCGCGCTGCTTGAGGAGATGGTATAACTCCTTCGAGCTGACGCCCAGTCCGGGAAACCGGAACCACAGGAAGATCGCACCCTCGCTGCGATGGACCGCCCACTCGATGTCGTCGCCGAAGGCGGCGGCCGCCGCCTGGAGCGCGAGGTCGCGTTTTTCCTGATAGAACGGCCGCACCACCTCGCTGCTGAGGCGCAGGATTTCGCCGGACTTGACCAGCGGCAGCATGATCTGCTGGCCGAGGTTTGGATTGGAGAGGCCGACGATGGCGCTCATCGAGCCGAGCGCGCGGATGATCTCCGGCGGACCGATGACGATGCCGGTGCGGGTGCCGGGCAGGCCGATTTTCGAAAGGCTGTAGGTGAGGATGCAGTGCGGCCGCCAGAATGGCGTGGCGGCCTCGAAGATGATGCCGGGGAAGGGCGCGCCATAGGCGTTGTCGATGATGAGCGGGATCCCGTGGCGTTCCGCAAGCTCGGACAAGCGCGCGATTTCCTCGTCGGTGAGCACGTTGCCGGAGGGGTTGGTGGGCCGCGAGGCGCAGATCGCGGCGATCTCGGGGGTGATCTTCAGACGCGCGAAATCAACCCGGTATTTGAACTCGTGCGGACCGGTTTTTTCGATCAGCGGCGGGATCGCGTGAAACAGGGAACCGCTGGTGCCCTGATCCGAGTAACCGATGTATTCGGGAACAAGTGGCAGCAGGATTTTCTTCCGCGAGCCATCCGGCATTGGGCCGGCAAGCAGGTTGAAGAGCAGGAAAAACGCGGTTTGCCCGCCGCTGGTGATGGCGATGTTCTCCGGTCCGATCTCCCAGCCGAAAGTCTGGCGGAAAAGCCCGGCGAGGGCTTCCAGAAAGCGCGGATTGCCCTGCGGCGGGTCGTAGCAGGTCAGCGCGCGGTCGAGGCCGCCGACTTCCTCAAGCAGTTCTTCCAGCCGCCGCCGCCAGACCGCGTTCATTTCGGGAATCCGCGCCGGCTGGCCGCCGCCAAGCATTTTGAGCTCCGGTCCGCCGCTGGCCAGGGCGTGGCCGAGATCGTCCATCAACTCGCCGATCCCACTGCCGCACCCGAGGTGGCGGCCAATTTTTGAGAATTCATATGACATGGCCGGGAACCGTGTTCTAGGCTGCCGCCCTCACCACAACAACCCCAGAAACCACCATGTCCATCAAAGTTGGCGATCAAGCCCCGGATTTCACCCTCGTCACCAAAACCGCCGAGGGTCCGCAACTCGTGACACTGAGCGAGCTCGTCGGAAAATCAAACATCGTGTTGCTCTTTGTGCCGATGGCCTTCACCGGCGTCTGCACCACCGAGTTTTGCGACATTTCCGCCGGTATTTCGGAATATGAAGCGCTCGATGCCAAGGTGCTTGGCATTTCAGGCGACAATCCTTTCGCCCAAGCCGCTTGGGCGGAAAAAGAAGGCATCACCATCCCGCTGCTGAGTGACTACGAACACCAGGTCGCCAAGGCCTACGGTGTCGCCTACGAGCAATTCCTGCCCGCCGCAAACCTGATCATGGGTGGCGTGGCCAAGCGCTCCGCCTTCGTCATCGACAAGGCTGGCGTCGTCCAATACGCCGAAGTCCAGGACCATCCCAAGGATCTCCCGAATTTCGAGGCCGTCAAAGCCGCCTTGCGCGGGCTGTGAAATCCTCCCCCCGGTCGTGCCACCGGTTTTTCCAGAGGCCTGGCATCTAAAAACCCAATTCCAATGATCATGGAAGTCTTTCGCAACAATCTCATCGCCAACAATGTCACCGGCCTGGAGGTGGAGTTCGGCACCGAAGCCAGTAATCCCGTTTGGGAGAACAACCTGGTCTCAGGCAATGGCGTGGACTACAAGACGATCTCCAGTCAGACGGGCATCAAAGGCAACATTTCCGGCGATCCCCTCTTCGTGGACGCCGCGGGCAACAACTTCAGGCTGCGGAGGGAATCGCCCGCGATCGATGCGGGCACCAACATGAGCGCCCCTTCCCAGGATTTCGAACGTGAAACCCGCCCCGTCGATGGCAACGGCGACGGGACGGCCACCGTGGACATCGGCGCGGACGAACTGGCATTGGGAAGCAATCTTCTCGAACTGATCGCAACAAGCACCGACGGAAGCCAACTCAGGGCGGTGCGAACCGTGACGATCGTTGATACGACCGCACCGGAAATCAACGCGCGCTTCGTGGACCGGCGCTCCGGCAAGGAAATCTCATCCATCGATTCCCGCGGAGTGAGCTTCGTGATCGTGAAGATCGATGTCACTGATGCTTGCGATACCGACCCGGTGGTGGAATCCGTGATCGGCACACCAATCAAGGATGGCGACCGGCTTTACATCCTCGGCAAAGCCAATCAGTTGATCCTGAATGCCGGGAAAATCTCACTCAAGGTGACGGCCACGGACTCCAGTGGCAATACGGCCGCGAAAACGCAACATCTGCCGGTAAAGGTTTCACCGTCCCGGTAGGCGCCCGGCTCACCAATCCGAGCCCAGACCGTATCGCGCGGCGGTTTCGAGCAAGTCCCCGCGCATCGGCCATTCGTCCGGGCGTTCGCTCACGGCGTGGCGCTTGCTCGCACCCTTGAGCGTCATGCAACCGGTGTTGTCGCCGATCCTGCGGATGGTCTCCACCTCATCGGCTGTTAGGCGGACATCCGGCAATGCCGCGAACTCGCGGATCTTGTCCTCGATCGGCCGGGCGGACTCGCCCGCCTCCTGGATGAAAGTGGGCACCACGCTCTCCACGGCCGGGTGGCTGAGGTTCCAGATCGAGGCAAACTGGAGCATCGTCAGTCCGTATCTGTCGGCGATCGGACGCATGCGCCCGGCCTTTTCCATGCCGTGCTGGACCCAGCCAGCGGGCCGGTAGGTCCGGTGGTCGCCTGGCTTGAACTCATGCCCGGGCAGGCCGAGATCGCCGTGAAACACGCCGCCGTAATCCACCACCCTGGTCATCACCTTCACCCCATGTTTCTCACAGGCGGGCAGCGTCAGCCCCACCGGCCAGGGCTCGAGCGGATTGAGAATGAGCATCGACCAGTCGATCAGCCCGCCGAAGCGCTCGAAGCAACCTAACAGATCGAGCGAGAAGCCATTGGCGGGGCCGGGCGCGATGCCGAGCATCCGGGTCAGCCCTTCGTCCTTGGCCGCCCTCATCGCCTGCCACAGCGCCTCGCTGGTGTAGCCGAGTTCGTCCGGGTTGTGCAGCATCAGCAGATCGAAGTGATCGCAGCCGCAGCGTTCGAGTTCCCTGCCCGCAGCCATGCGGATGAAGCCGGAGTAGCCCTCCGGTCCGCGCAACTCCGGATCGGTGAATCGCGGATAGCCGCGCGAACCCTGCCGCTGGCCTTCGTAAAAATCATGGCCGATCATGCCCACCAGACTGTAGCTCGCGCGATCAATGCCCTTGAGCGCGCGTCCTAACAACTCATCCGCCTTGCCATTGCCATAGACATCGGAAGTGACGAAGGTGCGGATGCCCGCCTCGTAAGCGGTCTCGATACAGCCGACAAAACGCTCCTCGGAGAGGGTTTCACCGAAATGCATGAAGCGTCCGCCGCTCCAGGTGCCGTATGCCGTTGGGGTGGGATCCATGGTCGTGAGGCGGATTCCCTAGTCGCTGGCATCCGCCGGGTCAACCCCAAGACTCACGCCGGCGTCACCGAGCGGGAGTCCTCGATCAACTTCTCCACCGTCGGCAACAACCGGTCGAAGTCCCCGACGACGGTGAATTCGCCGTCATAACACCAGGTTTCCAACAGCTTGATGAGCGGTGTCCAGAAACCCACCCCGTTTTCATCCATCCGGTTGTAAACGACCACCGGCTTGCCGGCCGAGGCGTGGTGCTGGTGCTTGAAGATCATCAGCGCGATCATTTCCTGCACCGTTCCCGAGCCGCCGGGAAAAATCACGAAGGCGTCCGAGCGTTCGATCATGATTTCCATCCGGGTATAGATGTCAGGCCGCAGCCAGAAACTCGACAAGCCTTCCGGCAGCCCTTCAAGCTCAATGATGTGGGGCACGTTGGATCCCGCCGTCCAGCCGCCGGCGTCCACTGATCCGCGCACCACCTCGCCCATGATGCCGGAGTTTCCCGCACCCGAGACACAGCCGAAACCGGCACCCGCAAGCCGCCGGCCGAACTCATAACCTTCCGTTAGATAGGCCGTGGCCTCGATCGATGCGGAACAGAAAACGCACACGTTCCCCGGATGCCCGGCTGGCTGCGGAGACTCGAAGGAATCGATGGCTTGCGCGCCGGACTTGATCCGCTCGACCACTGGCGCGCCACTGCGGCGGGCGCCTTCCAGCAATTCCAGCACTTGCTCCGGCGAGGCTGCCGGCAACAGGAACTCCTCGTGCTTCTGCAGCACCGTGCCCAGACCGTTCAAGTGCGTCAGCAGCGAAAACAGGCCATCCCACGAATGATCGCTGTTGAGCAGCACCGTCGGCTTTGCGGCCAAATGGCGGTCGAGGGTCTGATGGCCGACAAAGATGGAAACCGCCTTGAACAAATCCTCCAGCGTGGCGCCGGGAGTGAACACGAAGGCATCGGACTCGATGATCTTGCGCTCGATGTTGCATAGTGTGATGCGCTGGTCGCCGTTGGAGTTATAGATATCCCAGCCGCGGCTGAAGAGGCTGTAAAGAAGCCGCGCGCGGATTTCTCGGTTGGGATCCCGTTCGCCGCGAACGGTTCCTGCAAGACGGACTTTGGGCATGGTGGGTGGGCGTGACGGGTGAACTGAAGACCCGGGGATTTAAACGCAGGGAGACACTTCGCACAAGGGGCCATTTCATGCCCGGAAACTTCGCGACGGACCGCAGACTTGCCAGCACCGGCGGCAGATGGTCGATTGCGTCTGTGAACTGGTCATTCAAGAGCGTCGCCGTGGTTGGCTCCGGAGCGATTGGATTGTATTACGGCGGGCGGCTTGCCGCGGCCGGCGGGGACTTGCGTTTTCTGGCGCGCGCGGATCGCGAGGCCCTCGCCAGGAACGGCCTGAAAGTCGCAAGCGTGCATGGCGACTTCGAAGTGCCGAAGCCCCGGGTTTTCCTTACCGCAGCGGAAATCGGTCCCGTGGATCTGGTGATCGTCGCCTGGAAGGCCACCGCCAATCCCCACCTTGGCGAGGTCCTACCGCCGCTGCTGCATCCGGAAACCCAGGTGCTGACCCTGCAGAATGGCTTGGGAAACTGCGAAAGCATCGCGGAAATCACCGGCCCGCAACGGGTGCTCGGCGGCCAGTGTTTCGTCTGCATCAATCGCGTTTCTCCCGGCCTCATCAACCACAGCGCGGGCGGACGCATCACCCTCGGCGAGTGGCGGCCGGGTATCCCGGGGCGCGCGGCGGAAATCGCCCGGCGCTTTAAATCCGCAGGCATCCCCTGCGAGGCGGTGACCGATCTCCAGCAGGCCCAGTGGGAGAAACTCCTCTGGAACATCCCCTTCAACGGCCTCTCGGTAGCGGAGGGCGGCGTCACCACCGACACCCTGCTCGCGTCCGGGGAAACCGAAGACGAAATCCGCGCGCTCATGACGGAAGTGATCGCCGCCGCGCGCGCCCTCGGTCACGAACTCGATGCCGAGTTGATCGATTTCAACATCGACCGCACCCGCCCGATGGGCCCCTACCGGACATCCAGCATGATCGACTTCGTCGAGGGCCGCGAGGTCGAGGTCGGCCCCATCTGGTGCGAGCCTCTCCGCCGCGGTCAGGCCGCTGGCATTGCCATGCCTCACACCGCGCGCTTGTTGGAACGAATTGAGAACCAACTGGCCGCGAGAGCGACCTGAGCATCCGGGCCGGCCAACCTGCCTACTCATCCACCACCCGGCTGCTGCGTTCCCCATCGGCATACCGGGTGCGCAAGAGATCGCCAGCCCTCAACCCGGCCGCCGAGCGGACCACCCGGCCATCCGCGCCGCGAGTGATCGAAAACCCGCGCTGGAAGGCCGACTCCGGACCGAGTGCGCGCAGCATCCCGCGCAGGCGCCCGAGGGCCTCATGGTGTCGGCTGAGGCAATCCTTGCCACCACGATCA
>JBGSUP010000273.1:0-3360 GCA_041753485.1 Akkermansiaceae bacterium | reverse complement strand
GCTCAATCCCAACGTGTCGCGGATGGGCGGTCTCGAACTGCACGACCCGCAGCCGACGGCCCTGGCGTGCTTGAGACCATGCTGGCTGCCGGGCCGCAGTTCGGCCTGCTGCACGGTGGCAGTCGCGCCTACTCGACGGTCTCGCCCGAGAGCGGGTGGATCCCCTTGCCGATGTCCGCCATCGATGCCGGTGGGAAAATGAAATCCTGCCGTTCGCCCACAGGCCCCGACGCCTTCGGGAAGAAAACGGAATAGGATTCCCTGGAATCCGAAACATTGGCTCACCCCAACGACACGACCGCGATTTAACCGGAGCCGCACGCCACTGACAAAGCATCGATCCAGTTCTGGCGGATCCCACAGTCCCGCTGATTTCCCCCGTATCCGATCGGTTTTCCAACCCGCTTCCGGCGATTGGTCTTAGACCGTGAACAAATGCCAATCGACTGGAATTCTCAGAATCGGAGATCTGATTCAAAAACATCATCAATCGCGTCAATTCGCGGTTGCAAGATAACGAGAGCGGGATCGCTCCGGACTTGGACGTGGAATCCGCGCTTGATGGTAGCATGAATTTCAACAACGGTCGCGGTTTTATCCTTTATGACAGTTGCCAGTTGGCGTGTTCCACCCCCGTTAAGCAACCTCGCAACATCTTTCCGTCGCAATGCATGCCATTTTTGCCGCCCCACTCATTCTGATTACCGGTGGATTGTCCTGCAATCTGTTTGCGGAATCACGCCCTCCCAACGTCATCCTCATCCTCGCCGACGATCTGGGCTACCGCGATCTTGGCTGCCAGGGCCATCCCACGATTCGCACGCCCGTTCTCGACAAGCTTGCGGCGGGTGGCCTGAGGCTCACCGGTTTCCATGCAGGTGCCCCGGTGTGCACCCCTTCCCGCATGGCACTGCTTAGCGGCGCGTATCCCGTCCGGCTTGGTTGGACAGGGGGCGTCATCGGCTACAAAATGGGTATGCATGAGGGCATGTCTCCGGAAGCGCACACCCTCGCCGAAATTTTCCAGTCAGAGGGGTATTCCACCGCGATTTCCGGGAAATGGCACATCGGCGACCAACCCGACACCCGCCCGTCCGCGCAGGGTTTCGGCAGCGCTTACTACCTCACCCACAGCAACAACCAACTGAAAACGATTTGGCGCGGCGACGAGATCGTGGAAGCGCCCTTCGACAACCGCCTGCTTACCGAGAAGTTCACCGCGGAGGCGATCCGTTTCGTGAAGGCGAACCGCGATACCCCCTTTTTCCTCTATCTGCCCTTCACCGCACCCCATTTCCCGGTAGAGGCACATCCGGATTGGAAAGGGCGCTCGGCTTTCGGAGCTTATGGCGATGTTGTCGAGGAAATGGATGGTCGCATCGGCGAACTGTTGGCCACTGTATCGGACCTCGGCATCGAAAGGAAAACTCTCGTCATTTTCACTTCTGACAACGGTCCCCAGAAAGGCCAGATGGCCAGCGCACTGCCCTTCCGCGGCGAAAAGTGGAGTGCCCTGGAGGGCGGCACCCGCGTGCCCTTCATCCTTTCGTGGCCGGGCGTGATTCCCGCCGACCGCAAGAGTGACATGCTCATCAGTGCCATCGATCTCCTTCCCACCCTCTCCTCTGCCTGTGGCATTGACTGGAAGGCGAAAACCCAGGGCAAACCTATCGTCGATGGGCTCGATCTATGGGACGCCCTGCTTGGAAAATACGGGGCTCTGCAACGCAACGAACTCCTCCACTGGCACGGTTTGAATCGCGATCCGCAAGCGTTTCGATCCGGCGATTGGAAAATTGTCTTCGACCCCCGTGTCAGGCATGCAAGAGAAACCGAAGCCGCTCCCGCCCTCTACAACCTCCGCGAAGACCCTTCCGAAACGAAGGACCTTGCCGCCGTGCACCCCGAAATCAACGCCACCCTCACCGCCCGCGCCAAAGAACTCCACGCCGCGATTCAAGCCGACCCCATCCTGCCCATCTCAAAACCCAAGCCGATAGAGTGAGCGACAGACACGGGTGTCCGGTTGAATTCAATTCGAGTTTCACAACCGTGCTGTGGGACGGCTGTGAACGGTATTGATTCTATTTCATTATCAAGTGCGAGGTCATGAAAATCCGGAAAAAATAGGACACAAAATCAGGATTCAGCGGGTCGAGCGAGGAACGACGCGATCCTTCCAGGTGAATTTCCCCGCAGCCTTTGCGGAGGCGGCGGGTATCGAGAAGGGTGATGGATTGGAATGACTGGTGGACGACAGCAACGCCTTCGTGCTCCGCCGGTCAAAGCCTCAAAAGCCCGTAGCCAAGGGAAAATTCCCCCAACTTGACGCGCACGCCCGGCAGGGTGCTGGGTGGGGATTTTTCATTCATGCACGACCACCTGAAGGAAATCACCCGATGAAAACCATGGAATTCCAGCAATCCATAGCGGCGTTTCACCCGGCAGTTTCTAACCACCAAGCCATGACCTTCGACCTGCAACAGATCCTCGCCAGCAAACGCGCCTTCCGCCACTCGCCGGCCACCTGCGACATCGTCGAGAAGCCCGCCATGTTCGATGAAACGCGCGTCCGTGCGATCACCCTCCGAGCCGCCCGCGAGGCTTCCCGCAATTCTTCATTGCTGCGCGAAGAGTCGGCGATCTATCGGGCAGAATCGATCACACCCCGTTGTAGTTGGTCCTTCATCGGTTCAACCGGCACGTCCATCGCGACGACCGACGCCCAGATGCGGACGGGGTCCGGCGATTCCATTTGAGTCTCCCAGCCGACCACGACCGGAACCGCGTCGATCCCGCCGACGCGCCGGAAGTCCTCCCCACCGCGCTGAAAAGCCCAGTCAATCGGACCTTCAGGCGCCGCTTCGATATCATCTCCTTCCGCTGTTTGAACCCTGGCGAAGTCTTACACCACCCGCACGATGAACCGCTCATTGCTTGCCGAAGGCGATGGGATCGTGGCCCATGGTGTGGAATCCGATCCGCACCATGATGTTCCCACGCCGAACTGTCTGCCTCCACAAGCTACAAAATCTTGCGGACTTCGTCCACGGCATTGCCTTGCTTCACATCCGGTCTATTACTGACTTTCAACCTCTTGTGATCCGGTGTGTTTGTTTGGTGATCTCGTGCGATCCCGGGCATCCTTGCTTGTCGCGGACAGCAGGGGAATTGATCATGTCCAGGATGAATCCGAATAGCCTGATGGAGGAACTGATGGTGCGCCCGGTCTGCGGTGACGGCGCGATGGGCACTTTGCTGATGGCCCTGGGCATGACCAGCGGGGCCTGCGGTATGGCATGGAATCTCGACCGCCCGGATGACGTCCAGTCGATCCACGACGCATACCGCGCGGCAGGC
>JBGSUP010000272.1:0-1894 GCA_041753485.1 Akkermansiaceae bacterium | reverse complement strand
AAGGGCCTCACCCTCATGCTTGATCAACGCACCAAGGGTGAGTCCGATACGGCCGTGGCCGCAGCTTCGATTCTCGCGAGGGAGCGTTTCATCGACTGGATCGACAAGACCTCGGCCGCCTGCGGTGTGAATCTCCCGCTGGGCGCCTCCGCGGAGGTTCTGCGGGCCGGCCGCAGGTTTGTCGAGCGCCACGGCCGCGAGGCGCTCGGCAAGGTGGCGAAACTGCATTTCAGGACGGCGGCGGCGCTGCTCGATCCACTCGCGGATGCTCCCGGCGAGGGATCGTAATTCCCTGCAAATTAGTCGATTTTTAGCGGGACAAAGCACCATTCCGCATTATTGAATCCGCCGCCGAAGATTTTTCCCAAGCCCTTCCATCCATGGCCACCATCACCAAACGCGAACTCGCCATCAAGATCACCGATCAACTCGGAGCCACG
This sequence comes from Akkermansiaceae bacterium, assembly GCA_041753485.1. Taxonomy (GTDB): domain Bacteria; phylum Verrucomicrobiota; class Verrucomicrobiia; order Verrucomicrobiales; family Akkermansiaceae; genus Luteolibacter. The sequence goes on along the minus strand of JBGSUP010000272.1, from coordinate 1,454 downwards.
GGGCACAAGATCACCCAGCAGGATGTGCTCGAAGTAATCCAAACCCTCATCGAGGAAATCACCGAGTCATTGGCCCAGGGCGACACGGTGGTAATGCGCAATTTCGGCGCTTTCCAGGTGCGTGAAATGAAGGCTAAGATCGGCCGCAATCCGAAGGATCCCGAGAAGGATGTGCCGATTCCGGCGCGCGCCGCCGTCAAGTTCAAGCCAGGCAAGGAAATGAAGGAAAAGGTGGCCACCACCCTGCGGATCATCCGTGAGCGCAAACATTGAGCCCGTCGGCGGTTTCCCGTCGTGGAACCAGAGCCATGAATCCGTTCGTTTCCGCCAGGTTCACGGTGGCCGCGGCCCTGCTCATCCCGCTGGTCGCCTCCTGCTCCTCGCGCCACGGCGGCCATGACGGCTACCTGACCCGCTCCTACACCGTGCGCGGCCAATCCTATCAGCCGATGAGCGTGGAGGCCGCGCTCGACTTTGAGGAAACCGGCACCTGCTCATGGTATAACGAATCGAAATGGTTCGGTCTCAAACGCGGCAACACCTCGCTCGGCGAGAAGGTGATGCCCTGGCACCTTACCGGTGCCCACAAAACGCTGCCTCTGCCCTGCCTCGTCAAGGTCACCAACGTGGAAAATGGCAAGTCCGTGAAACTCCGCATCAACGACCGCGGGCCCTTCATCGAAGGCCGGGTTCTCGACGTCACGCCGCGCGCCGCGAAGAAGCTTGGCTTCCGCGACCAAGGCCTCGCCACCACCCACATCAAGGTGCTTTCCGTCGGCGATGGTTCCTACAAACGCAAAAAACGCGGTTGGCTCTTCTGGTGATCGGCTCTTACGCTTCATCCATCTTCGTTTCGGATCTCATGCTTGGAATTTAGTGCTTCAAACGCCGTGCTCTACCACTCCACCAACAACCCGTCATACCGCGTCGATCTCAAGGAGGCTATCCTGCGCTCGCTGCCGCCGGACAACGGCCTTTACATGCCGGACGCGCTGCCGGTGCTGGATCATGGCTTCTGGAAAATCTGGCGGCATCTGGGTTTTCAGGAAATCGGTTTCGCCGTGGCCGACGCGTTTTTCGGCTCCGATGTCCCGCCGGACGCGCTGCGGGAAATGGTCGAGGGCACGCTGGCCTTCGATGCGCCTGTGGTCACGCTCGGCCCGGGCGATCACCTGCTGGAGCTTTTCCACGGTCCCACGCTCGCCTTCAAGGATTTCGGCGCTCGTTTCATGGCCCGGCTGATGGCATGGCTCACTCGCGACGACGACCGCATGCTCACCGTGCTCGTCGCCACCTCCGGCGATACCGGCGGCGCGGTGGCCTCCGCCTTCCACCACGTGCCCGGCACCCGCGTGGTGATTCTCTATCCGCAAGGCAAGGTCTCCGGGCTGCAGGAAAAACAACTCACCGCACTCGGCGGCAACATCACCGCGCTCGAAGTCGATGGCTCGTTC
>JBGSUP010000271.1:0-3600 GCA_041753485.1 Akkermansiaceae bacterium | reverse complement strand
CGCCCGCGCCGCGGGTGGTCACGGGGATGCGGCGCTGGTTCGCGAAGGCGAGAGCGGCTGAGACATCGGCGGTGGATTCGGCGAAAACCACCGCATCCGGCGGGTGGCATGCGGACCACTTGTCCGCCGAGTGGGCGGCGATGATTTCGGCGGCGCTGCTGACTTTTTGCGCGCCCAACAGGGAAAGCAGCGGGGCGAACCAATCGGGTGGGTGGGTGTGCATGGCAATCGGAGGGGCGCGGCCTCGCCGAGGAAATTCGCGGTAAAGCGGGGACCGCGTCAATCATTCTGTCAGAAGCGTGGCATTGCCGCGCCTGGCCACGGCGGGATTGCAATGGGTGGGAAAGCGATCAGTTTTGGCGCGTTTCCCCGTCGGAATTTTTCCTCGCTTCCGATTCCACCCACCAACTAGCCGACACGGATCGGGAGGATTTCCACAGGGTTTTGACCGATCATGCCGTCCAGTGGATGCGACGGTTTGAAATTTGTTGAAAGAAATCCAAATCGCCATTCTTGACGGGGCGGGTGAGGACGCCCTATGAGACTTGACGTGCCAAGGAACTTCATAGGGTTTGCGACCGTGCTTCTCGCCACCAGCGCATTTTGTCAAACATGGGAGCGTGAGGACGTCGGGTTTGACACCATCCAGAGCCGCGCGAGGGATCTTGCCAACAAGCCTTATGTTCCGCCCAACCCGGAGCGTCTGCCGACGTGGATGAGCCAATTGAGCTATGACCAATATCGCGACATTCGTTTCAATCCGAACCAGGCCTTGTGGGCGACGGAAAAGCTGCCGTTCCGGGCGATGTTTTTCCACCCCGGATATCTCTACCGCGAGCCGGTGACACTCAATGAATTCACGAGCAGCCACCAGCAGCAGATCCGGCTGGCGGAGGCGTATTTCAACTATGGCCCGCTGGTCCGGAAACACGGCGATTTGCCGCCGGACGGTGGCTTTGCCGGCTTCCGTCTGCACGCTTTGCTCAACAACCCGGAAATTTTCGACGAATTGATCGTCTTTCAGGGAGCCAGCTACTGGCGGGCCCTGGGCAAGAACCAACGTTTCGGGCTCTCCGCCCGCGGCATCGCGGTGGACACCGGCGTCGAGGGGGTGACCGAGGAGTTTCCCGGATTCAGGGAGTTCTGGCTGCGCAAACCCCAGCCAGACGACACGCACGCCCGCCTGTATGCGCTGCTCGACGGCCCTTCTTATGCCGGGGCCTACGCGTTCCGGGTCTATCCGGGCAACGAAACGATTGTCGATGTGAGGGCGGTGATTTTCACCCGCCGCTCGGTGCAGCGCCTGGGCATCGCACCGATGTCGAGCATGTTCTGGTTTGGTGAGAACTCGCGCCGGCGGTTTGATGATTTCCGTCCTGAGGTTCATGATTCGGATGGTTTGGCGATCCGCATGGGCAGCGGCGAGCGGCTGTGGCGGCCGATCTGTAACGATTCCGGCAAGCTGGAATTCAGTTTCTTCAGCATGGACAAGTGTGCGGGCTTCGGGCTGTTGCAGCGGGACCGCCGGTTCAGCGCCTATGAGGATGTCGAGGCGGCATACCACATGCGGCCATCGCTATGGATCGAACCAACCTCCGATTGGGGAGCCGGGCGTGTCATGCTGATGGAGATTCCGACCGGCAACGAGCTCACTGACAACACGGTGGCGATGTGGGAGCCAGCCGCGGTGCCCAAGCCCGGTGACCGCATCGAGTTTTCCTACCGCCAGCACTGGACCATGGATGAGGACCCCTCCCAAGCCGGTGGATGCGTCGTGGCGACCCGTAGCGGGGTCCACGACTGGCAGCCCGAACAACGCACCATCGTGGTGGAGTTTACCGGACCCAAACTCGAAGAGGTGAATGAAACCCCGGTGACCGCCATGGTCCAGGCCGTGGGCGACGGCGCGGAAAAAATCGCCATCCAGGGGATCACCGTGCAATCCATCCCGGATAACCGCACGCGCGTCTCGTTTCAAATCACTCCCGCCGCGCCCGGGGGCAAGCTCTCGGAGACCGGGCCCATCGAACTTCGGTGCTGCCTCAAACGCGGCGAAGATTTCCTCACCGAAACATGGGCCCATCGCGTCATTCCCTAGATAGCCTGCGTCCGCTCAGCGAGGAGGAACTCAGCGAGTGGGAGGAAGCCTACGCCGCAGTGGAGGCATACCTTCAGGCGCTGCGCCTGCGCAACCGACTGCTCGTCGCGGAACTCGTGCGAGGCATTTTGTGGCGTGCCTCGGCCCGCAGGGTGGATGAACCCGAAAAACCCGCACGGCTGCTGGCGATGGAGGAAGCGCTCACCGAGGTCGCCGAGTGGACCCAGGACGTGCTGGACGTTCCCTTGGAAAATCGCCGGCTCGCCGCGCGCGGCCGGCTCGCGCTGCTGCTTGCGGGCATGCCCGACAAGTGGCAGGGCGTGTTTCTCACGCCAGCCCCCTGGCCGCCGGCCTTTGTCGAGGCGATGAAACGCTCCTACCTTGCGGCCGGCCCGCGTTTCGCCGCCCTGACGATGGTGCCCAAGCCACTCGAACTCAATGCCATCGGCAGTGGTGCCGCGCAATGGTGGGAGACCATGGACCGCAAGCCCATCGTGCGCTTCATGTTCACCGGCCTGCTGCTGGTGCTCGCCTTTGTCACTGCTTGGTTCATCTTTCTCGGTTGATGGAAACGCCCGATTTATCTCCCCCCGATTCCGAGAGGCCGTTTTTCGGCGCTTTCCGCACCATTGTCCGCAGGGCCTTCTTTTTCAGTAGTGTGGTGATCGTCAATGTCGCCGCCAGCCTGTGGCTTGCCGACTTGTTCTGGCGCATGGGTTTTCAAAAAGCCCACTTTCCGCTGTTGGCCGTTTTCATCCTGCTCAACGGTCTGTTGACCCTGGGTTCCTTCCACGCCATTTTCGGCGCGCTGGACATGCTTGTCGGCCGCAGGCGCGCCGTGCGCATCACCCGGCTTGCCGATGGCAAAGCCGGCCCCCTGGCCAAACGCCACGCCGTGGTGATGCCGGTTTACAACGAGGACAGCGTGCGCACCTGCGCCCGCATCGAGGCGATCTACCGCTCCATTGAGGTCACCGGGCATATCGATTCCTTCGATTTCTTCATCCTCAGCGATACCCGCGACCTCGATCTCTGGGTGCTCGAGGAAACCTCCTGGACCAACCTTTGCCGCCGCCTCGGTGGATTCGGTCGCATTTATTACCGCCGCCGCAAGATCAACGAAAACCGCAAGGCCGGCAACATCGGTGACTTCGTCCGCCATTGGGGCGGCGGTTATGAATCCATGCTCGTGCTTGATGCCGACAGCCTGATGGAGGGAGCGGACATCGTCACCATGACCCGGGTGATGGAAAGCTACCCGCGTCTCGGCATTCTCCAGACCCCGCCGAAGTTGATCCGCGGTTCCTCGGTTTTCACCCGCCTCCAACAATTCGCCATGCGGCTCTACGGCCCGCTGTTCATTCGCGGACTCAATTTCTGGCAGCTCGCCGGGGGCAGTTACTGGGGTCACAATGCGCTCATCCGCATCAAGCCCTTTTCCGAATTCTGCGAGCTCCCCGCCCTCCCCGGCCGCGAACCCTTCGGCGGGCGCATCCTCAGCC
>JBGSUP010000270.1:0-3294 GCA_041753485.1 Akkermansiaceae bacterium | reverse complement strand
CGGGTGGGCAGGACGTCGATGACCTGCCCCTGGCCGCAGACCGCCATGCCATCGGGGCCGAGGGTGATGACGAGGATTCCGGGCGAGTGGCGCTCATGGATGAGGCGGCAAACTTCGTTGAGCGGGTAAGGATCTCCTGGGTCAGGTTCGCGGAGACCGGCGAGTTCGAGGGCTTCGTGGCGGTTCGGAGTGATCAGGCCTGCGCCATGGAGGCGCAGCGGATTGGCGGGCTTGGGGTCCAGCGCCACGAGTTTGCCGTGTCTCGCGGCGGCGGCGAGGACCTGGTCAAGCAGTGGCTGGGTGATCACGCCCTTGGCGTAGTCCGAGAGGATGACGGCCCCGGTTTTGGCGATGAGGGATTCGAGCAAGGCCGGAGTTTCAGCCAAGGAGTCGATCGCGTAGGCGGAGCGTGGGTTTTCCCGATCGATGCGGCAGAGTTGTTGGTTGCGGACCAAAACGCGGGTTTTGACGATGGTGGAGGCGTGTGCGAGACGGAGGCAGGGGGAGGCGTCCACGGCCGCATCCGCGAGCAGTTGGCAGAGGGTTTCAGCGTTCGCATCCTGACCCAAAGCGCCGAGGAGGGAGGTCTTGATTCCGAGTGCGGCGAGGTTGAGGGCGACATTGGCGGCCCCGCCGGCGGTGTGGCTGTCCTTGGTGGCATGGACGACGGGAACCGGGGCTTCCGGCGAGATTCGGTGTGCGTCTCCCCAGATGTAGTGATCGAGCATGAGGTCGCCGATGACGAGCACTTCGAGTTCCCTGATGGCGGAGAGGATGCTGGAAGTGGTCATGGTCAGAGGGGTGCATCGATGATTTTCTCGATGGCGTCAATGACGGTGTCAGGAACGATTCCCGCGATGTCCTTGCCACCATCCGGCGGGTGGAGGTGGATGGATTTCCGTGCGAGGGGGTGAAACTTCGCCGCATTGCTGGGGCCGAAAAGGGTGACCAGCGGCGCGCCACCAAGGGCGAGCTTGTGGCCGGTGCCGCTGCAATTGGCGACTGCCGCGTGCAGTCGCTCGGCGAGGGCGGCGGTGAGGACGGGATCCGCGGGGATTCCGCCGGGCCGGGAGCCTTGTTCGGCAAGCGGAAAACGGGCCGTGGAAACGTTTTGAAAATAGGTTTCCCAGCCGGGTTCGCCGCTGGAGAGAAAGATCACGGGAATTCTGCCCAATCTCGCCTGCTGGGAGGCGAGACTGGCGAAGCGATCGATTGGCCAGCATTTTCCGGTCAATTGGGTTCCCGCGCCCGGTGAGATGCCGATGTAGGTGGGGCCGGCGGGGAGAAGGTCTGCAGCGGCGGAGCGGTAGGCCTCGGGAATCGGCCACGGCCACGGCGGCGGAATCGGGCTGCCGGTGGCTTGCCTGAGCAGTCCTAGATAGCGGCGGGCCACGTGTTTGCCGTGGTAAAGCGGGAGATGCGGGAGATTCAGGATGCCGCGCAGTGCGGTGGTGTGGAAGTCACGGGTGGCGAGGCGGCGAAGGTGGAAGGAATGGAGCGGGTCTCCCTCAAGGTCGAACACCACGTCGAATCGGCGCTGGGAGGGGACGGGAACTTCGGTGCGGATGATTTCATCGGCAAGATCCGCGACCAGAGGGAAGGCGAGGTTTTCCCAAAACGGAGCTCCGCCGAGGCCGGGGATGATGGTGATTTTCGCCTCGGGAGCCCAGTCCCGGAGTGTGCGCAGGAACGGCAGGCGCATGAAAACCTCGCCGAGGGCGTTGACCGGCTCCCGGCTCATGTGAACGAGGATGGTGGCGGGCTTGGAGCGTTTCAAAGGGATGGCAGGCATGTTGCGGGTGGCGGCGGAACGGAACGCGGAATCCGGATTTATGAAGAGCCCAGCAAGGTGTCGATTTCCGTTAGAATCGACCGGCCGATGGTGCCGGGGGAATAGTGTTCCGCCACATGCCGGCGGGACTGGTCTCCCAGTTGGCGTCGCAATTCCGGGTTGCGATGCAGCCGTTCGATGGCGTCGGCGAGTTGTTGCGCGTTTTCGGAATCGAAGAGGATGCCGGACTTTCCATCCTCGATGATGTCGCGCGGGCCCTCGCAGCGGGAGGCGATGACGGGCAGTCCCATGGCCATGGCTTCAAGCACCACGAGGCCGAAGGGTTCGATTCTGGAAGCGAGGCAGAAGACGTCGATTTCCGCGTAAAACGCGTCCGGGTTGTCAGTCCATCCATCGAAGGAGGTGAGGTCCGCGACATCGAGTTGGGTGGCCTGATCAATGAACTCGCCGGATGATTCGCCAACGATTTTGAGAGTCACCGGCAAGCCCCTGCGTTTGAGGATGGCGGCCGCCTGCAGCAGGATATCGATCCCTTTGGAATGGCACACCCTGCCGAGGTAGCCGAGGCGGAGCGCGGCGGGTCCGGCGGTGGCGGCATCTTCCCTGCGGGATTCCGGAGCGGTTAGGACTTGTGCTTCCGGCTTCTGGAACAAGCCGTTTTTGATGAGGCCGAAGCGGTATTTGGAATTGGCCGGGTCCGATGAGAGGGATTGCAGGTTGGCGGTGCTCAGGGCCATTTGGTATTTGAAATGGCGGGTGCGCCGCAAGCTTGCGGTGTGCAGGATGCCGACGTTTGGAATGCGGGGAAACATGGCTTTCGCCCATGGCCAGGAGCGCCCGCTGTGCTGGAGGGCGGCGGCGGGTGCGAGTTGGTTGATCCGCCGGGCCTGCAGCCAGCACTTCAAGCTCAACATCGGGAACAGCGAGTGATGCCATCTCGGGTGGTAAAAGCAGATGGCCCCCTCAGCCTCCGCTTGTTTTGCAAAAGGAAGGGACGCCGTGAGAACGACAACTGTGGCGCCCGCGGATTTCAGCGCCTGGACTTGGGTGAGGGCGGCCTTGTAAATTCCGCCGAAGCCGCGCGGATCGGCATCCAGGGTGAGCTGCTTGGCCGGAAGAACGATGAGAATGACTTTACTCATGAGAGTGCTGCCAGGGAACTATGCCCAATCATGCTCATCGATTCCCTCCAGCCACTGGTGGAGGATCAAGGTGTGGATTTCCTGGATGCGGGCGGTGTTGTCGCTTGGAACGATGATTTCGTGGTCGCAGGTTCCGCATGCCCTGCCGCCATCCTTGCCGGAGAGCAGGACGGTGCTGATGCCGAGTATTTTTGCGGCTTCGAAGGCTTTGAGAACATTGGCGCTGTTGCCGCTGGTGGTGAAACCGACCAGCACGTCGCCGGATTTTCCGAGTGCCTCCACGCCGCGGGAAAACACGTTTTCGTAGCCGTAATCGTTGCAGATGCAGGTGACGGCCGTGGGGTCGGCGTTGAGGCAGAT
>JBGSUP010000269.1:0-19804 GCA_041753485.1 Akkermansiaceae bacterium | reverse complement strand
CGTGGTGATGCCGGTTTACAACGAGGACAGCGTCCGCGTCTGTGCCCGCATCGAGGCCATTTACCGCTCGATCGACGCCACCGGGCTGCTTGAATCCTTCGACTTCTTCATCCTCAGCGACACCCGCGACCTTGATCTCTGGGTGCTGGAGGAAACCTCCTGGACCAATCTTTGCCGCCGCCTCGGGGCTTTCGGCCGCATCTACTACCGGCGTCGCAAGACCAATGAAAACCGCAAGGCCGGCAACATCGGCGACTTCGTCCGCACCTGGGGTGGAGGCTACGAGGCGATGCTGGTGCTGGATGCCGACAGCCTGATGGACGGCGCGGACATCGTGAAAATGGCCCGCGTGATGGAAGCCTACCCGCGGCTGGGCATTCTCCAGACCCCGCCGAAGCTGATCCGCGGGTCCTCGGTGTTCACCCGGCTGCAGCAGTTCGCGATGCGGCTCTATGGGCCATTGTTTATCCGCGGGCTCAATTACTGGCAGCTCGGTGGCGGCAGCTACTGGGGCCACAACGCGCTGATCCGCCTCAAGCCCTTCTCGGAATTTTGTGAACTCCCGGCCCTCCCCGGCCGCGAGCCCTTTGGCGGGCGCATTCTCAGCCATGATTTCGTCGAGGCCGCCCTGATGGTCTCACAAGGCTGGGAAGTCTGGCTCGCCTGGGACATCGAGGGCACCTATGAGGAAGCCCCGCCGACCTTGGTGGACCACCTGATCCGCGACCGCCGGTGGATGCAGGGAAACCTCCAGCACATGTGGCTCATTTTCGCCCGCAAGCTGCCGTTCTCGGTGCGCATGCATCTTTTCATGGGCATCATGGCTTACCTCGGCAGTCCGCTGTGGTTCCTGTTTCTGCTCCTGGGAACCTGGGTCGCCTGGGACCGCTTTTCGAGCAATCTCAGCAAGCTGCCATTCGAAAGTTATGTCGAACGCTGGTTCGGCTTCAACGGGGTCGAGCAGAGCCTGATCCTCACTGCGGTTATTTTCGCCCTGTTGTTCCTGCCCAAATTCCTCGCAGTCGCCCGTGGAATTCTCGTGCGCGACGTCCGCCGCTCCTTCGGCGGCCTGCTGCCGATCCTTGCAGGTTCATTTTTGGAAACCCTCGTTTCCATGCTGCTCGCGCCCTGCATCATGGCTGCACACACCTTGATGGTGCTCAGCATCGTCCTCGGCCGCACCGTCGGCTGGGGCAACCAGAACCGCGAAACCGATGGCACTTCCTGGGGCGATGCCATCCGTTTCCATGCCTTTCCCACCCTGCTCGGCGTGGCATGGACCGTCCTGGCCCTCAAAATCAGCGTGATCTTCGCCGCCTGGATGTCGCCCATCCTGCTGGGTTTGGTGCTTGCCGCGCCGGTCTCCGTCTGGACCAGCCGCTCGCGCTACGGCAAGGCGCTTGCGAATCACAAAATCCTCGCCACCCCTGAAGAACTCGCTCCGCCGCCGCTGATCCGCCTCGCCGATGAGGCCACGGCCGCGGTCGATCCCGCGCTCGACGCCGCGGTTTTCGCGCGCTTTGGGGTCATCGCCGCAGTCGTCGATCCCTATGTCAATGGGGTTCACGTTTCCCTGTTGGAGCATTCCGAACTCTCGGATGTCGGCGAGTCCCTCGCCGAGCGCTGCCTGACCTCCGGGCCCGCCGGTCTCTCGAAAAGCGAACTCTCTGAGCTACTCTACCTTGCCCCCGCCATGCTCATGATGCATCGTGCGGTGTGGTTGCGCTCCGTGGAGGGCATGCACTCCGTCTGGACCCAGGCGGTCGAGAGCTACCGCCGGCGTCTCGACCAACCACTTCCGTTTGAACCCACCTGAACCGAAATTCCACGATGCTCCAGATCAATCCCAATCTCAGCGACCTTGTCTCCGACGCCGCATCGTGCCTGCTCAACCGGCTTCAATCCGAGGCCACCATCACCGCCGCCGCCCCCGGCCGGGTGAACCTCATCGGCGAGCACATTGATTACTGCGATGGTTTCGTGATGCCCTTTGCCATCGACCGTTACATCGTCATCGCCGGCAGCGCCAATGGCACGGCGGACGCCCGCATCGCCACTGCCCTCGGCGGGGAAATCGCGGTGTTCGATGTCTCCAAACCCCAGCAGGAAGGCGAACCGAAGTGGTCGAACTACCTCCGCGGCGTGATCAGCGGCTTCCAGCGGCGCGGCCACCACATCCCGGGCTTCGACGCCTGCATCCTCTCCTCGGTGCCCGGCGGTGCCGGCCTCTCGTCCTCCGCCGCTCTGGAACTGGCCACCGCCACCTTTCTCGAAGGCCTGCTCGATACCCGCCTCGACACCAGGGAAAAGGCCCTGCTTTGCCAGAAAGCCGAGCACGATTTCGCCCATGTTCCCTGTGGCATCATGGATCAATTCGCCTCTGCTTTTGGAAAACCGAACCGCTTGGTTTTAATCGATTGCCGGTCCGGTGAGCCGGAACTGGTGCCCTTCGAAAACCCGGATCTCACCGTGCTGATCTCCAATACCATGGTCCACCACGAGCTTTCGGATGGCGGCTACGCCGCCCGCCGCAAGCACACCGAGGAAGCCCTTGCCATCCTCGGCAAGGCTTCCTGGCGCGATGTGACCTCCGCCGACGTTCAGACGCATTGGGACAAGCTGGGCGATCCCGTCAACCGCCGCGCCCGGCACGTGGTGGGCGAGATTTCCCGCACCATTGCCGCCGCCGCCGCGCTTGCCCGCAATGACTTTGAAACCCTTGGCCCGCTGATGGCCGCCAGTCACGATTCGCTGCGCGATGACTTCGAAGTTTCCTGCAAGGAACTCGATATCATGGTCGATATCGCCCGCAGGATCGGCCGCAAGGGTGGCGTCATCGGCGCCCGCATGACCGGCGGCGGCTTCGGTGGCAGCACCGTCACCCTCTGCGAATCGCGCAAAGCCTCGGAAATCGCCACCAGTCTCGCGCTGGAATACGAAAAAGCCACCGGCATCACGCCCCAGATTTTCGCTTCGCGCCCGTCGCAGGGCGCGCATCTGGTGCAGTGAGCGCGGACCGCAGTGGCAACTTCACGGTCCTGGCGCGATAGATGGCGAGTGCGGTGGACGCGTGAGTTGCATCCAGACATTGGCCGCCAGAATCAGCACCCCGCCGAGCAACAACGAGGGTGTCAGCGACTCATTGGCATAATCCGAGCCCGTCAGACCGCCAATCCAAGCAGGTAGGAACAGCACGTAAATCGCCGCGAATACCGGCTCGGTGGTGTAAAGCAGGCCCGCCTCCACCGCAGGCATCCGCGGCTGCCAATGATTCATCAGCAGGAACGCCCCGACCGAGCAACATGCCGCCAACACGGCGATCAACCCGCAGGCGGTCCACGAGGCACCAGCCGCAAGCAGCGCGGACGCCGAGGGTGCGCTGAATGCCGAAACGGGCACGAAAATCACCACGACGCTCGCACACATCACCAGCGTGACCTGCGTGCTGCGGTTGCCGCGAAACATGGGATTTTCCAAGGTCAGGATTTGGAAGGTGATGAACACTGCGGCAAGCAGCGTCACCAACTCGCCGCGGCCAATGCCCGGCGAACTGGGGCTGAAGCCTGACAGGATCGCGCAGCCGGTCATGACCATCATGGTGGCCATCACGGTGCGGAAGTTCGGAGCGCGCCGCAGGCGGAAACACACCACCAAGGGCAGAATCACGCAAAACGCCTGGGTTAGAAACGCCGAGGTTGAGGCCTCGGTGTGGGCAAGCCCATCGGCCTGGAGCGCCAGACCGGTGCCGCCCCAGAACCCCAACCGGAGACCCTGGCGCAGCTCCATGCGCGTGGGACCGCCGCCCCGAAAGCCGAAAGGCAGCAGGATCATGGCCCCCAGCCCGAAGCGCGCCACCTGGATCCAGGCGCTTAAAAACCCGCTGCCCGCATCCGGCAGGCGCGCGCTTTGCTCGATGTGCAACGCCTTGATCACCGGGAAACTCAATCCCCACAGGGCGCAAGCGAGGATCAGGAACAAGGCGGGCATGTCGGCGGACGCCGGAATCCGGCACACCGGGAGCGTTTCCCGGAATTCATCAGTGGGAAAGCCCGGATTCTCCGCCGGAAGGAAATTCCCGCCGCTGGCTGGCTTGGCCGCCAGAATCACGCCTTGAAATGCCGGAACCGGCGTGCATCCTCGCCGCCCTCCCATGGCAGGACCATCCTTTCAAGCGCTTCCCGGATTCCGCGATTTCATTCCACGCGAATGCGCGATCCGGAACTATCTGTTCGAGACCTGGCGCTCGGTCGCCCGCCGCTGCGGCTGTGTCGAATACGAATCGCCCATCCTGGAGGACACCGCACTGTATCTGAAAAAGTCCGGCGGCGAGCTCTCCGCCCAGCTTTTCCGCTTTGAAGACCAGGGCGGACGCGATGTGACGCTGCGCCCCGAGGTCACCGCCTCGCTGGCACGCCTTGTCGCCGAGCACCAGCGCCAGTTCCCGAAGCCGCTCAAGTGGTTCGAAATCGGCCAGTGCTTCCGCTACGAAAAACCGCAGAAGGGCAGGGGACGCGAGTTCCACCAGTTCAACGTCGATATCATCGGCGAAGGCGGACCCGCGGCGGACGCCGAGTTGATCGCGCTCGCCATCGAAACGATGCTCGCCTTCGGCTTCGTGAGCGGGGACTTCGTCGTCCGGGTTTCGGATCGCCACGCGTGGATCGAATTCGCCGCGCAACACGGCGTGCCCGGAGAAGCAATTCCCGATTTCCTCAACCTCGTCGATAAGATCGAACGCGAGAAACCCGAAGTCCTCGCGCGGAAACTCGCCGTGTTCTCCCTCACCACCGGGCAGGTCCGCGCCTTCATCGCCGATCCGGCGAACGCCTCGCCCGCCTATCTCGCCATCCGCGACGATCTAACGGCTCGCGGCCTCGGTGGATTCGTCGAACTCGACCTCTCCATCGTCCGCGGCCTCGCCTATTACACCGGCATCGTCTTCGAGGTCTTCGACTCGCAAAAGTCCAGGCGCGCCGTCGCCGGCGGCGGCCGTTACGACACGCTCGTTGCCACCATTTCCGATGGCGCGGTGGATCTTCCCGCCACCGGTTTCGCGATGGGCGACCATGTCATCCGCAATCTGATCGAGGAAACCACCCATGCCGCGATGCAGCTGGAAGTCTGGCTTCAGCGCAATGCCGCCGCCTGCGATGTCTTCGTCGTCGTGGCCGATGAAACCAAACGCTCCGAGGCCCTCAGACTCGTCACCGACCTCCGCCGCGCCGGCATTTCCGCCGATCTCCCGCTGACATCCGCGAAAGTCGCCAAGCAGTTCCACAGCGCCGAACGCTCCGGCGCCCGCTTCGCCCTCGTCGTCGGCGCGGAATTTCCCGAGCTCAAACTCAAGATTCTCGCCAGCCGCACCGAGGAGTCCGGCCACGCCGAATCCGCCGTCGATTGGCTCACCGACCGCCTCCAGCAACCCGACGGGCCTCTTCTCGCTTGAAGACACAAGACTTCAAGACGCAAGACTCAAGAAAAGAGACGATGCAGCTTCATCCCCTTCGATCCATAAACATTCCTAACCAATCCGACAATCAATGAGACAGCGACTTCTTCCTCTTGTGTCTTGAAGTCTTGTGTCTTGCGTCTTTCCCACTCTCCACCATGCGTACCCACCACTGCAATGAACTCCGCGAGTCCGACATCGGCGAAACCGTCACCTTGATCGGCTGGGTCAATTCCGCCCGAGACCACGGCGGCGTGATTTTCATCGACCTGCGCGACCGCGAGGGCCTCACCCAATGCGTGTTCCATCCCGAGCAGGATGCCGAACTCGCGAAACTTTCCCACACCCTGCGTGAGGAGGATGTCGTGCAAGTCATCGGAGTGGTTTCCAATCGCCTCGAAGGAACCGTCAATGACAAGATCGGCACCGGCGCGATCGAAATCGTGGCCAGGCAACTCAAGATCGTGAACAAGGCGGACGTGCTGCCCTTCCAGCTCGACAAGGAGCTTTCCAACGAGGACCTGCGGATGAAATACCGCTACCTCGACCTGCGCCGCGCGCGCATGGGCAGGAACATCCGCCAGCGCAGCGTGATCACCTCCGCCGCCCGGCGTTATCTCGATGAATCCGGGTTTTTCGAAATCGAAACCCCGATCCTCTCGAATCCCACGCCCGAGGGCGCGCGCGACTTCCTCGTGCCATCGCGCCTCAATCCCGGCCGCTTCTACGCGCTGCCGCAGGCACCGCAGCAATACAAGCAGCTCATGATGGTGGCCGGACTGGAGAAATACTATCAGATCGCCCGCTGCTTCCGCGACGAGGACCTGCGCGCCGACCGCCAGCCGGAATTCACCCAGATCGACATCGAGGCAAGTTTCATCGGCCAGGAGGACATCATCAAACTGGTCGAAGGTCTGTTAGCTTCGATGTTCAAGGCCGGTCTCGGGATTGAAATCCCGAAATCCTTCCCGCGCATGACCTATGCCGATGCGATGGACATCTATGGTTCCGACAAGCCGGACACGCGTTATGACATGAGGATCACCGATCTCGGCGATGTCTTCGCAACCACCGAATTCAAGATCTTCCGCAGCATCCTCGACGGCGGCGGCGTGGTGCGCGCCATCAACGCCACGGGCTTCGCCACCATCACCACCGGCCAGATGAACCGCCTCAACGAGATCGCGGTGCAAGCGGGACTCCCGGTGAAAAACCTCGCCTTCATCAAACTCGAAAACGGCGAATACAAAAGCCCGCTGTGGAAGGTTTTCAACGACTCCGAAAAAGCCGGGGTCATCTCCAAACTCGACCTCGCGGAAGGCGACATCGTCTTCTTCGCCGCCGGCTCGCGTGATTCGGTCAGCACCATTCTCGGCCGCGTTCGCAGCGAGTGCGCCATGATGATGGAGATCCTCAAGGACTCGAAAGCCTTCAATTTCCTCTGGGTCGTCGATTTCCCGCTGCTCGCGCTCGATGAGGAAAGCGGCCACTGGGGCGCGGTCCACCATCCCTTCACCCGTCCGCATCCGGACGACATGGAGAAACTTGAGGCCGGCGATTTCGCCAACGTCCGCGCCGTGGCCTACGACGTGGTGCTCAACGGTTATGAACTCGGTGGCGGCTCGATCCGGATCCACGAAAGGGACCTCCAGGCGAAAATGTTCGAAGTGTTAGGCGTCGGCCCGGAAGAGCAGCAGATCAAGTTCGGCCACATTCTCGACGCCTTCCGCTTTGGCGCGCCGCCGCACGGTGGCCTGGCGCTCGGCCTCGACCGCATTGCGATGTTGGTCGCCGGCGAGGACAGCATCCGCGAGGTGATCGCCTTCCCGAAAAACAACAAGGGCGCGGACCTCATGGCTCACAGCCCCTGCCAGATCGGCCCCAGGGAACTGCGCGAGGTTTACGTGCAATCCACGTGGAAGGACCCGAAGCTCGCACAGGAGAAGGCCGTTGCCGAGGCCTCCCCGTCGCGGCGCGACGCTTGATCCGTTGGAATCACACGGCATTGCTCCCGGTATCAGGTGGTCCGTGGGTTGAAATCCCCGGCTACCACCAGGCGGTTGTTCTGCGACGAAGAGCATCCTCAAAAGTCCACCCAATTGGGCCACCGCAGGCCTCCGAAAAACCCGCCGGATTCCGAGTCTCCCAACAGCAAGGAGGAGGTCGCGTGATTTGCCGCGGACCTGCAAGCGGCGTGAACGCCCACCCTGCGGCGAGAAAGTGGCGAGGCACCGGGACACGAAGCGGCCCGATCGATTATCCCCGGGAAAAACCCAAAAACCCAAGGGACGTCCAATCGGGCCGCCTTTGTCTTACGACGCGGGGAACTTAATTCTTACCTCCCGTGGCGTCAAATCGGTTCTGGCAACTTTTTTCCGCGCCGGAATAGCGGTCGGGATTTCTCCGCAAGCTCTGCGCGAGGAAAACCGCACCCACGGCGAAACCGTGAGTGCGGCCAGAAATGGTGCCTTCAGCGTGGCGGGTTAGGACATGCGTGCCGCGAGCAACTCGCGTTGGAAGATGAGTTCCTTTGGCATGTGGTCGTAGAGGTCGATGAAGAACTCGCCCTGACTGACGAGTTCGGCTTTCCACTCGGTGCGGTTGAAGGCCATCACCTTGTCGAAGTCCGATTTGGTGAACCCATCGAGTCCCTCGATGTTGAAATCCTCGAAGGCCGGGGTCCAGCCGATCTGGGTTTCGTGGCCAGCGGCGGAGCCGTGGCAGCGTTTCACGATCCAATCGATGACGCGCATGTTTTCGCCGAATCCGGGCCACAGGAACTTGCCCTCCTCGGACTTGCGGAACCAGTTGACATGGAAGAAGCGCGGCAGGTGGGTGAGGTAGCGGCGCATTTCCAACCAGTGGCCGAAGTAGGCACCCATGTTGTAGCCGCAGAACGGCAGCATCGCCATCGGATCACGGCGGACCTTGCCCAGCGTGCCGAAGGCTGCGGCGGTCATTTCCGAGCCCATGGTGGCTCCGAGATAGACGCCGTGGCTCCAGTTGAATGCCTGGAACACCAGCGGCATGGTGGTCGCGCGGCGGCCGCCGAAAACGATGCCGTCGATCGGCACGCCGTCAGGGTTCTGCCATTCGGGATCGATCGAAGGGCACTGTACCGCCGGAGCGGTGAAGCGTGCGTTGGCGTGGGCGCAGACGCGGCCGCAATCGGGCGTCCAGTCCTGGCCGGTCCAGTCGATGGCGTGTGCGGGCGGCTCGCCGTCCATGCCCTCCCACCACACATCGCCGTCATCGGTGAGGCCGACGTTGGTGAAAATGCAGTTTTCGGTGATGGATTCCATCGCCCGCGGGTTGGTGGAATAGGCGGTGCCGGGAGCGACGCCGAAGTATCCGGTTTCCGGGTTGATGGCGTGGAGCTTGCCATCCTCATGTGGCCACAGCCAGGCGATGTCGTCGCCGATGATGGTGGTTTTCCAACCGGCGTCCTGATAGGACTGCGGCGGGATGAGCATGGCAAGGTTGGTCTTGCCGCAGGCGGACGGGAAGGCAACGGAGAGATAGGTTTTCTCGCCTTGTGGGTTTTCCACCCCGACGATGAGCATGTGCTCGGCCATCCACTTGTGTTCGCGGGCGATGTTGGAGGCGATGCGCAGTGCGAGGCACTTCTTGCCGAGCAGCGCGTTGCCACCGTAGCCGGAGCCGAACGACATGATTTCCCGGGTTTCCGGGAAATGGACGATGTATTTGTCATCGCTGCAGGGCCATGAAACATCTTTCTGGCCGGGTTCCAGCGGCGCACCCACCGAGTGGAGGCAGGGGATGAAGTTGCCGAAGCCATCGCGCTTCCTGGCGATCTTGCCGGCGGCCTCGTCTTCGAGGCGCTTGAGGACGTGCGAGCCCATGTGGGTCATGATGCGCATGTTGCAGACCACGTAGGCGCTGTCGGTGAGTTCGATGCCGATCTTGGCGAGTGGCGAATCGAGCGGACCCATGCAGAACGGGATGACATACATCGTGCGGCCCTTCATGCAGCCCTTGAATTTTTCCATCAGCTTGGCGCGCATTTCGGCGGGATCGGCCCAGTGGTTGGTGGGTCCGGCCTGGTCGGGGCGCTTCGAACAGATGAAGGTGCGGTCTTCCACGCGGGCGACGTCCGAGGGCGTCGAGCGTGCGAGGAACGAATTGGGCCGTTTTTCCGGGTTGAGGCGGGTAAAGGTGCCTTTTTCAACTGCCAGCGAAGTGAGGCGGTCCCATTCGGCCTGCGAGCCATCGCACCACTCGACGGAGTCGGGCGTGCAAAGGGCGGTCATTTCTGCCACCCATTTCTCGAGGGCGGCGTGGGATGTTTGTGTTTTGCTCATAGCGTGTGCACTTGAGCGGGCACGCTGCAACTTGGCAATCAGAAGAGGGAAAGCGCCCGAAATTTGCCAGAAAATGCGCAGGAATGGCGGCGCTGCCGCACCGAACGGCCGTGGAACGGGATGTCACCCCGCGCGGTGGGAGCGGGATTGCGGAACTCAACCCGTCACCCGGCCGAACCGTGAGCTCCAACTTGCGATTTCCGCTCGGATATTGGCGATGGATGGCGCTCCGGGATTGCTGCGGGATTCCAAGGCGCGATCCAACGAGAACACTTCCCTGGCACCGGGGCCGAAGGCGGGGTCGATCGCGGCGAGGTCGAGTTGATCGAGCGGCGTTTGAGTGGCGATGGCCTGGGCCACGGCCTTGCCGACGAGTTCGTGTGCCTGGCGGAAGGGGACGCCGGTCTTGACGAGGTAATCGGCTAGGTCGGTGGCCAGCAGCATCGGATCGGCGGCAGCGGCGCGGCACTTGTCCTCGCGCAGTTCCATGGCGGCGATCATTTCCGTGTTCACCGCCAGAATCAGGCGCAACGTATCCACGGAGTCGAAAAGCGGTGGTTTGTCTTCCTGAAGATCGCGGTTGTAGGTGAGCGGCAAGCCTTTGAGGGCGACGAGCAGGTTCATCAGGTTGCCCACCAGGCGGCCGGTCTTGCCACGGGTGAGTTCGCAAACGTCCGGGTTTTTCTTCTGCGGCATGAGTGAGGAACCGGTGGTGTGCGCGTCGGATAGGGACGCGAAGCCGAACTCCGCAGTGCACCAGAGGATGAGGTCCTCGCTTAGGCGCGAGAGGTGGACGCCGCAAAGCGAAATGACAAATAACAACTCCGCGATGTGGTCGCGGTCGGCGATGGCATCCATCGAGTTTTGCGTCACGCCATCGAAGCCGAGCTCCGTGGCGATCGCGCGGCGGTCGAGATTGATGGTGGAGCCGGCGAGTGCGCCGGAGCCGAGCGGGGAGATGTTGAGACGCTTGCGGCAATCGGTTAGGCGGGACTTGTCGCGCTCGAGCATTTCCACGTAGGCGAGTAAATGGTGGCCGGCGGTGACCGGTTGGCCGCGCTGAAGGTGTGTGTAGCCGGGGATGACC
This sequence comes from Akkermansiaceae bacterium, assembly GCA_041753485.1. GTDB lineage: Bacteria > Verrucomicrobiota > Verrucomicrobiia > Verrucomicrobiales > Akkermansiaceae > Luteolibacter. The sequence goes on along the minus strand of JBGSUP010000269.1, from coordinate 8,946 downwards.
GTGGCGGCGTATGTTTCGGCACGGTCGAGCAGGGCGAGTTGGAGCGCGGTGATTTCCAGCAGCAGGCCGTCGATCTCGGAGCGGCAATAAAGGCGGGTGTCGGTGGCGACCTGGTCGTTGCGCGAGCGGGCGGTATGGAGTTTCGCCCCGGCCGCGCCGATGCGTCGGGTGAGTTCCGCCTCGATGTTCATGTGGATGTCTTCGAGCGAGGTTTTGAACTCGAAGTTTCCGCTGATGATGTCGGCCTTGATTTCCAACAGGCCGCCTTCGATTTGGGAAAACTCGCCATCCGTGAGCAGGCCCAGGGTTTTCTGGGCGCGCGCGTGGGCGATCGAACCGGCGATGTCGTGCGGGAACAAGCGCCAGTCATGGGAGATCGACTCGCCGAATTGCTGGACGAGCGAGGAGGTGTCTTGAGAGAAGCGGCCTTTCCACATGGCGGGCGGATTCAAACCCGGCATTGGCCGCATGGAAACGAGAAAATTTCCTTCAACGCATCACGTGCTCCAGCAGCAGGCTCTGGATGGCGCAATAGAATTGGGAGCGCAGGAAGGCGTTGCGGCGTTGCGGCGGGAGATCGGTGAGGAGCAATTGTTCGGTAGGTCCGAAATGGTGGATTTCCTCCAGCGCGAGCCGCGCCTGATTGAGCGAACTGTACCAATGGAACGCATCCCCGGCGGTGATCCACAGCGGGCCCGCGCCACCGCCGCATTCGACGCGCGCGGCGGCGATGGCGGTGGCGATGTGGGAGAGATCCGCATGAAACGCCTCGTCGAGATCCGGAACGATGTATTCCTGCCAATCCGGAGCCACATCCTGATCGGTGATGAGATTGCCAAGGCGCCGGGCGAGGTTTTCTCCGCAGGAAACGGCGTCGTGTGTGATGCCTTGGAGCAACATCCAATCGCCGGGATCCTCGGCGTCGATGCGCAAGCCGCCTTCCAATGTGGGTAGGATTTTCACGCGGCTTTTTCGAGCGAGGTTTTCAACTGGTGGGACTGGAGTTGCTGGACATAGAACTCCGCCTTTTCGCGCTGGCCGGTCCAGACGATCGAGCGGCCTTGCTTGTGAACCTGCATCATGAGGATGGCGGCCTTCTTTTCATCATAGCCGAAAATCTTCATGAGCACATGCGTGACATAACCCATCAGGTTCACCGGGTCATCGTGGACGACCACGTTCCACGGGACATCGAGCGCGGTGCCCGTGCGGGTCAGGGTGGCGGTGTCGGAATCTCCCATGGCTTCAGGAAACGGTGGCGGCGGGTTCTGGCGCTTCGATCCATTTGCCATGCTCGCGAATAAGATCGATGAGGCGCTCGACCGCCTCGCCTTCCGGGATGTTGAACTTCACCGGCGTCTTGCCAACGTAGAGGTTGATCTTGTTAGGCGCGCCGCCGACATAGCCGAAATCCGCGTCCGCCATTTCGCCCGGGCCGTTGACGATGCAGCCCATCACCGCGATGCGCACGCCCTTGAGGTGGCCGGTGGCCGCGCGGATTTTCTGGGTGGTGGATTGCAGGTTGAAGAGCGTGCGCCCGCAGCTCGGGCAGGCGACATAATCGGTCTTGAAAATGCGCGTGCCGGCGGCTTGCAGGATGTTGTAGGCGAGCCGCAACGACTGGCCGGGCGCGGTTTCGCCACGCACGAGGATCGCATCGCCGATGCCATCGCAGAGCAGCGAGCCGAGGTTCTGCGCGGCGGGGAGAAGGGCATCGAGGAAATCCTTGTTTTCAGCGGGTGGCCGCAAGGTGTCTTTCAACAAGATCGGATGTTTCGCCCGCACTTTCGCCGCCAACAAGCGGAACGCGGGGATGACCTCCATTTCCGTGTGGTCGGAAACCGTGACGAGACAGGGCTCCGCACGGTCATTCACCGCCGCGACCGCCGCGTCGTCGTTCGGATCAATCTCCACGACGCCGGATTTTTCAAAAACGATCTCCGGCTTGAAATCGCCCATTGAGGAAATCTTGTGCGCGAGTGCGTTCCAGCGGTCCTGGGTGGTGAACACACGCACCGTGTTTTCTCCGCCGAGCGCGTGGCCCATGATGGTGAGAGCCGAACTACGACGCCTCTCGTAGGAGAAGGGATCGTAGGACGGGGTGAAGGGGGTGACATACCGGGACTGCAAGTCCAAGCCACTTTTAAGGTTGAACGGCGCAACGAGTGCCTGCGCCACCGGAATCTCATAGACCGAGTCCTCGGTCAGCGAAACTCGGATGGTGTCGCCGATGCCATCCGCCAGCAGTGAACCGATGCCGATGGCGCTCTTGATCCGGCCGTCCTCACCGTCGCCGGCTTCGGTCACGCCGAGGTGGATCGGGTAATTCCAATCCGGCCCTTCGGCATGCAAGCGGGCGACGAGCAGGCGGTAGGCCTCGATCATGACCTTCGGGTTGCTGGCCTTCATCGAGAAAACCAGCGCATGGTAATCGTTTTCCCGGGCGATGCGGGCGAATTCGAGCGCGCTTTCCACCATGCCGAGCGGGGTGTCGCCGTAGCGGTTCATGATCCGGTCTGAGAGCGATCCATGATTGGTGCCGATGCGCATCGCGCGGCCGAGATCCTTGCACAGATGCACCAGCGGCGTGAATTCCTCGCGGATGCGTTCGAGTTCCTCCTCGTATTGCGCGTCGCTGTATTCGCGGATCTCGAATTTTTTCTTATCGGCGTAGTTTCCCGGATTGACGCGGACTTTTTCCACCCATTTCGCGGCTTCGAGCGCGGCGTCCGGTTTAAAATGGATGTCGGCCACTAGCGGCACCTGGCAACCCGCCGCGCGGACCTCACGGGCGATGTGTTCCAGATTCGCAGCGTAAACCTTGGTCTGCGCGGTGATGCGCACGATTTCGCAGCCCACCGCCGCCAAACCCAGCACCTCCGCCACACAGGCTGGAGTGTCGCGCGTGTCCGAGGTGATCATCGACTGCACCCGGATCGGGTTTTTCCCACCGATTCCCACATGTCCCACCATCACCTCGCGGGTTTCACGGCGGCAGTGGTGAAGCAGGTCCGGGCAATAGCTCAGGGGTGCGGCGGAATTCATCGGCAGGCGTGATGTAACCGAGATCCCGCTCCGCTGCAACGGCGGCGTGCAAAACCACCGTGTGAAACTACAGATCCTGCGTGCGGCCGCACGCGGGATCTGTAGTTTTGGTGTGATCCGGAAATGGCCCGGCGCTTGAGATCAGGAGTCCAGGGCCGAGATCCGCTCGCGGAAGCGGTGATAAAGAAACCCGATGACGAGCATCACCAGTCCGATCACAAAGAAGGCGATGATGCGATAGAAGGTGTTCTGGATGTCCCAGATGAAAATGTGGCCGGTGCAGAACACCAGCCCGACGAGTCCGGTCAGCCGGTAGGCGCGCAGGCCGACCAACAGGCCGCTGGCAAACAGCAGGATGGCCGAAAGCCCCCAGAAGACGGCGGTGAGGTTCCCGCTGACCAGCCGGTCGAGGGCGCATGCGACAAACGCAATCAGCAAGGCGCTTCCGGCATGGAACCAGGGCAACATCGAGGAAGCCGTGATTTTCCGCCCCAAGACGTGTCGCTCCGCACTCGCCATGATCATTCCATTTGCGGCGAGGCCGGCGGCCGTCAGCAGGACGCTCGTCAAGGTCCACGTGGCGGGACTGGGTGCGTTGCTTCCCATCAACATGATGGATACTGCAATGCAGAATGCCAGAAACAGCGGTGCCAGACCGAGGTAGCCGATCCATGGGATTCCCCTCCAGCGCCACAATGCGGAACAGAGCAGCGCGATTCCTGTTAGGGCGGCGGCCTGCCAGGGGTCATCCGTGGTGGCGAGCGTGATCAGGGTCCACGCGATCACCGCGATGGATGCGATGGCGATCGGGAGGATTTCCGGGTTTTCGGAAGACCCCCTCCGACGCAATGGATTGGCGGCAATGAGATGGGCGAGGACCAGCAAGCCTGCCGCCACGAACCAAGCTTCCCCATTCCAGCCCCCATTCCAGTTTTCGGCCAGGATGCTCGATAAACATGCCAGCGCGACGGGCAACCAGGACACGGCCCCGAGGACCCGGAAGGGAAAGCGCCGGCTCACGGCGAACAGCGTCAGACCCAGCAGTCCTGCAGCGAGGAAATCAGGACCCTCCCCGAGGTGTTTTTGGAAGAAAAGGTGGAGCGAAAGAATCCCCAGCGCGTGAAGCAAGGTGTCGCCCCAGGCGGCGGATTTCCGCAATCGCGGAGCGCGGATTCTTGTCCAAAGAAAGATCGCGAGACTCACCGAAATCAAAAGCAGGACCGCGAGATTGATGGAATCATGGGTGAGTCCGCTTGGCAGTGCGCCGAGAAGCCTCTGCCATAGTGCGAAAAAGCCACCGAGGATCGGCAGGGTGCCGGCGATCGCGACGTTCCAGAGGCGGACCCGTTTCGCCAGCGCCAGCAGAGGCAGCCCGGCGAGGGCCAGGGCGCTGGGAAAAAATCCGGAACTCCCACAAGTGACCGCTCCGCCCATCAGAACGAGAATGCCGACTGCGATTTGGAATCCGATCGACAGCCGCGCCCTTTGGCCGCTGGCCGTGGCTTGCTGGCGGTGCCAGACCGCGGCGCAGGCGACGACCGGAAACAACGCGAAAATTCCAATCCCGGCATTGGCCGAATGCGAAAACATCCGGCCAAGGGCAATGGTGAATGGCAGGAGCGTCGCCAACCCTGCCAGCAAGGTGCCCTCGCGCACCACGCGTCCACCGCCGAGCGTTTCCGGCCGAAACCGGCGGATTGTTTCGGACAGACCGAATGCCGTGATGATCAGCGTGATTCCTAACAAAAGCGCTGCCACGCTTTGGCTGGCAGCCGGCGGCAGCATGGCATAGGTGATGTAGCTGGCTCCAAGTGGCAATGCCGCCGCCACGCAGGGAACCGCCGTGCGCATGAGCGGACCGACCAGCGCGATCATGCCTGATAGCAGGAACAGGAACCAGACAGGATCACTGCGGCCCGGGAACGATGGGTTGAGGGACAAGGCCAGCGCCGAGAACCCGATGACAAGAGAGCCGACCAAGCGGAAACTGCGGGCCTGGTTTGCATGATCCCTGTCGTTCCCACCGATGCCGTGCGGAAACCAGAGTGAATGAAAGCCGAGTTGAGCGGTTAGAAATACCAGATAGAGGCCCCCGGCGATGCGGAGTGGGTCCAGCCAACGCCACGCCACGGGTGGATCCAGCGCCAAATCCCGCCAGAACCAGCCGACCGAGGCGGCCAGCACCAGCACGAATCCCACGGCGATCCATCGTGATCCGCTGCGGCGCGCGGTCCACAACAGGGCCAGGGCCTGGAACGCGATGGCGAGCCAGCGCACCGGTCCGCTGAAAGCGGCCGCAAAGCCGAGGCAGAGTAGGGCGCTGCTTTTCAGAAACAACGATTCGGTAACCGCCCTGTCCGTCGTGCGGAGATGGTGGATCACCGTGAAGGCGAAATACAGCGCGGCGAAGAGGAAATAAAATGTTGATAACTGTTCCGGATGCGCCAGACGGGTCACGCCGTAGCCAAGCACGGCCGCGGCCGAGGTATTGCCGAGGATGAGCCAGCGCCGCAAACGATCTCCGGGCGCGTGCGGGCCGCTTATCAGATTTCCCGCCTCGAATATGATGGTTAGAGCCGCAAGCGCGCCCATCAGGTGGAGGAACGAAGGAGAGTCCGCTCCCATCCAATCGAGCAGCGCGAAGATTCCGAAACCGGCCCACGATCCCACAAGCGCCGTGATGAACGGAGTGAGCCAGCCGCGCGTTGCAAACAGGAAGGCGCCGGTGGCGGCCAGCAGCACCAGGCCCACCGTGGCGAAACGGTCGAGATCATGGGAATGGGAAAACCCGCAGGAGACAAATCCCAGAAACAGCGTCAGGGTCGCGACGGTTTGATCCTTTTTCCACAAGGACCAGAGGATGGCCACGACGAGTGCCGAAAACTGGGCCAGCACGCCAACCGCCGGAGAATCGATGATTTTGGTGGCGGGAAGCGCGAACGCGGCAAAGGCGGTGAAATACGATAAGGCGAAGCCGCCGCCGATGATCGCACGTCCGAAACCTTCCAGCCTGTCCCTCATGCGCGAGCCAAGCCCGATGGTGCCCACCGACACCAAGCCCAGCGTCAGCACGCGCAACCAGGCCGGCGTGTGTTGGCTGACATAAATGCCGAAAAACACCGCGGCGATGATCAGCAGCACCAGCCCGATCCGGATGACCCACCACGCGGCGAGCTGGCTCTCCGCAGTCTCGCCTGACTCGGATTTTCGGGGTGGCAGCAGGTGCATCCGTCCGAGGATGTCGCGCCACGGAATTTGACTGAAAAACGATGGCGCGGCGTCCTCCGGAATGTCGGACGGTCCCGCACTCTCCCATTCCGAAGCGGGCTGGCTCACCACCCGCGGGGCGGGCGCGGGCTCGTCTTGCACGGTGCCGCGGTAAGTCGGCAGCGGTGGCGGGATGGCCGGTTCGTCCTGAACCATCCTGTAAACCGGCGGCTCCTCCGCAGCAGGTGTGGGCTGGCTTCGTATATCCTGTGAGTCGATCCGGGATTCGATCCGGGATTCGATTCGTTTCAGCTCGGCCTGCAACCCGCGGTTGGCTTCACGCAGCTTCTGATAGGTAAGGCGTTGGGCCGAAATTTGCTCCTCCAGTGATTTGATTTGCCCGCGCAGCTTGCCGTAGGCGACATACATGGCGATCAACAGCAGGGCAGCGACGGGGATGAAGTCGTTCATGGGCATCGTTCCACTCCGTTAGCATCGTGCTTCAAGTCGCTGCCGGGCAAGCGTATTTCGTAGCCGGCGGTATCAAGGAGATCGGCAGCATGAGACCGATATGGATCGGTGATGAGTTATTCCTGCGGCGGCGGCTGACGGTTTCCAATACCCGCGTGATTCAACGTTTGTGGTGAGCGATCACGGTCCGGGAATCCCGGCGTCCGAGTATGGCCGGATTTTCCGCGCCTTCCACAAGTCCGCCCGCGAGGCCGCCGAGAGCAAGCCGGGCGTGGGGCTGGGCCTGGCGCTCTCCAGACCGCTGGCAAGAGAGCAGGGTGGCGAATTGTTATGTGGGAAATCAGCGAAGGGAGCTTGTTTCATCCTGCGCCTTCCGACGGCATGAACCGGCCCCGCCCCCGGATTGACACCGGGGAGGCGGGTGCTCATCGTCCGTGCATGGTTTCCGATCCGCAGCAAGCCCGCAGGGGTCTCAAAGTCCCGGTGTTTCCGGTGGCTTGCTGGTTTCTGGGGATGATGGCCTTGGTGCAGTTGCTGGTGGCGGGCATGGCGCTGGCGACCCGGTTGGAGGAGTCCCGCGAGGTGCGGGTGGTGGAGAAGGAGGTCCTGAGGTCGGTGGTGGTGAGGGTTCCGGCACCCGCGCAAGCGACCGAGCCCTCGGTGGTTTCGCGGCCACCGCTGCCGGCAGCGGAGCCTGAACCGGCGATCCGGCCCACTCCGCTGGTGGTGCCGCAAGTGGCGGATCCGCGGTCCGAACGGATGGTCAACGAAGCCCGCCAGGCGCGCGTGGCCGGGGATATGGGCCGGGCGATCGTGAAACTCGAAGAAGCGCTGGCCCAATCTCCGGATGACCCGAGCGTGCGCTACGAACTGGGTTTGGTGCACGAGCAGATGGGCGTCTATGACATCGCGGCGGGGCATTACGAGGCGGTGTTTCAAATGGGTGCCTCGGGGGCCGGTTCGCTCTATGAAATGGCGGCCACGAAACTGCGCGATGGTTTCGAACAACCGGATGCGATGCTCGGCAAGCTGTCGCTCGGGCGGGTGCGCATTTTCAACAACCCGAATCACGAGGGCGGCCAGCGTGTGATCCTGACCATTCCGGTGCAGAAGTCGCCGGCGGATGAGATCGACGTGACCGGGATCGCGGTCTCGGTGATTTTTTTCAACCGCACGAGCAAGGGCGAAATCATCCAACTGGAGGACAAATCATGGGTCGCCGAGCAATGGACGACGCTGCCCTTCGATTGGGTGGGCGGCGAGGAGAGCCTGCGCATGATTTATACGATCCCCGCCCAGGATTATCAGACCGAGCACTTGTTTGGTGGGCGCACCTATTACGGCCAGGTGGTTTCGTTGATGTATCAAGGGGAGGTGCTCGATGTGCAGGCATGGCCACGCGATTTGGCGGCGAGGATTCCGCGGCAACCAGCAGCGCCACAAGGGGACTTGATGTTGCCGGAGTTCCAGGACTCGCTGCCGCTGGACTTCGATCCCGAGTTGGGTGTGCTGCCGGCCCTGCCCGATGAGTGATGATTCCCGCGCACGCCACCTGCCATGAATTCCCCACCCGCAGACCGCTTCCTCGGTGAATACCGCCTCATTGAGTTGCTCGCGGAAACCGCCGTGAGCCGCACCTGGCTGGCGGAGCAGGTTTCCGTCTCGCGGCGTGTGCTGGTGGATGAACTCCGGCCGGAATGCCATGATCAAAAAGAGATGTTCCTCGCGGATATCCGTGCCAAGGCGGCGGTGGAGCACCCGCTGATCGGCTCGGTCTATGAGGCGGTCAACGAGCCGGATGTGTGTTTTTTCGCGCACGAACTGCTGCCTGGTGCCACGCTGGAGCAACGGTTGGAGGCGGGTGAGCCACTGTCGCCCGCACGCTTGGTGCACTTGATCCGCCGGATTGCCGAGGCCCAAATTCATCATGAAGCAGCCAACCAGGCGACCTTGGCGCCAAACTTGGAGCACATTCACCTGGATGATCAGAGTGTGATTCGCATCGACAATCTGGCCGTCGCCGGAGTCCGTGCGCCACAGCAATCCGCACAAGACCTGGCCCGCTTGGGTGACGTGCTGCGCCCGCTCGTCGCGGATGGCCAACCGGGCACCACGCGTGTGTTCACCCTGCTCGGCTGGATGCGTGGGGAGGGCGTGGAGGAGCCGCTTGGCTGGCAACAAGTGCGCGACATCTGCGCCCAAATCGAACAACAACTCGCTGAT
>JBGSUP010000268.1:0-1675 GCA_041753485.1 Akkermansiaceae bacterium | reverse complement strand
CATCGCCACCCAGCCGATCGCCAAGGCGCGCGTGCCATCCCCCAGCCTGCCGAAACCACCCGCCGTCAAGCGCAAGCTCGGCAATGCCGCCAAGACCACCATCGCCGCGATCCTCGGCTTGTTGGTGGTTCTGCTGGCTTGGTATCTTCTCGATCGCAGCGGCAAGAACCGCGAGACCGAGCTTTACAACGAAATGATCGTCGAGGCGGCCAAAGGCGATGCAACCGAGGTCCCGGTCAACTCCCTCAAACTCGAACTGCTTCTCAAAGCCGCCACCAACACCGGCGTGGTCGAACAACGCCAGACCATTTACAAGGCGCTGTTCCTCGCGAAAGCCACCGACGGCACCGATGTGGACGCCCGCATCGCCGAGTTCGCCACCACCCGGGAGATGCTGCCGGATGTCCGCGAGGTGTTGATCCGCGATGTGCTCCGCAAACGGAAAAACCCCGCCGTGGTGCCCACCCTGATGGCCTACGCCAGCCGCAGCACCAACGATCCGCGCTCCGCAGTCGCCGCCATGCAGGCGATTCGCTACATGGCAGGCGATGAACAGTTCGACAAGTTTCTCGAAGTGATTGAAGCCACCAAAAGCGACGATGTGCGCAAGGCCACCGAGGAAGTGCTGGCCCAAATCATCAAAAAAGCCGCCAACCGCGGTGGTTATGCCGATCGTCTGGCCAGGATGCATGAGGGCAGCGTCGATGAGGCGGTGCGCCATTCGATGCTCCGTTTGTTAGGACTGTGTGGCGGCGATAAAGCGATCGAGTTGGTGAAACAGGCACTCAATGGCACCGAACCGAAGGACCAGGTGGCGGCCATCATCGCGCTTGGATCCTGGGTTGATGGTTCCGCTTTCCACCTGCTGCTGGATTTCCTCGGCAGCACCCCCAGCGAGAATCACCGCAACCGCGCCTTCGATTCCGCCCTGCGCTTCGCTTCAGACCAGCAAGCCGCCCAAAACCCCGACAAAACCCGCGAGCAGTGGACCCAGCTGGCGGGCCAGGCCAAGACCGGCCCCGAACAAATGAAGATCATCCTCGGCCTCGTGAACTTCGACGATGCATGGGCTGCCAAACTGCTCGAGGGCTACAAGGACTCGGATGACGACAAGGTGGCCGATCTCGCCGAAAAGGCCTTGGCAAAAATCCTCGAACGGAAACGCATCAAGGGGGAAGATTGATCCGACTCACGGTGAATAGACCACCACCGGACCCACCCCCGGCGCTTGGACGAGCCGGAGTCTGGTGACCGCCCGCTTCAATGCATCTCCGGCAGCCAGCACCTCGTCCAGCGTGTTGATTCTGGAAAAACCGAAGCGCAGGCTGCTTCTTGCGCGTGCTCCGGGAATGCCCATCGCGAGTTGGACGTGGGACGGTTGTTGTTTGCCCGTCATGCAGGCAGAGCCCGCCGAGCAAGCCACCTCCGCCTCGTCTAACAGGATCAGGAGTCCCGCCGCGTCACATTGATCGAACGAAAGATGACTCGTATTCGGCAGGCGGTTGGCGACATCGCCGTTGACCGTCACCCCCGGGATTTCCGTTAGAACCTTGGACTCGAAGGCATCGCGCAGGGCCGCCAGCGGTGAACCGCCGGATTCAGCCAGATATTGCGCAGCGCATGCGGCGGCAGCGCCCATGCCCGCGATGCCCGCCGTGTTTTCCGTGCCGCTGCG
>JBGSUP010000267.1:0-11492 GCA_041753485.1 Akkermansiaceae bacterium | reverse complement strand
GGCCGAACCCGCGCCCCCGCCCGAGGCTGAGGTGTTGACCCGGCTCGCGGAGTTCGCGAACGAATCGCGCTTCACCGAGGCCGCGGCCTATCTCGAAACCCTGCCCGGTGATCCCCCGGGGGCCTCGCGCGGCGCCTTGCTTGCCATTGTGAAATCCGCCGCCGCCTTTGTCAGCGACATCGCCACGGACCTCTCGAAAGCGCCGTTCACCGGCGAATTGCAACTCAAAGACGGCGAGGTCGTGACAACCGTCTCGATCGCTAGCGATGGGGCCCTCACCACGACTTCCGCCAACGGTGAGGGCCGGAGCCGCGCGTGGAGTGATTTCCCGCCCGACGCACTGATCGCGATGCACCGCGTGCTGGTGAGGAATCCGGGCGGCGAAACCGAACGCCTGCAGCGCCACGAACGCGCGATTGCCTTCGATTGGCTGGTCGGCAACCGCGAGCGCGCGCTGGGTGCCGCAGCCAAACTCTCAGGCAGCAGCCCGGACTTCAAACAACGCTGGGAGTCTCTCGCGGAAGGCCTGCCGGACTAACAGAAAGCCCGGAGCGGCCTGCCACTCCGGGCTTTGAAACAACCCAATACTCCAGGGAAACCGGGTCGGAATTCCGGAATTAGAAGTTCCAGATCAGATCAAGGGTGAAGCGGTCGTCCATCACGCTGCTCTCCTCATCGGTGAGCGGAAGCTCGTAAGCAAAGCCGATGTTGACGCTCTCGTTGATGCGCGAGCGGAAACCGATCGCCGCAGTGACCATGTCGCGCTCCTCACCGGCGTTTTTGGCGCCGAGGTTGAAGAGGTCGCCGCCTTCGAAGTTGATGGCTGCGGGAAGGTTGCCGCTCAGATAGGCAGGGAAATTTCCGGTGCCGTCACCGGCGTCCAGCACATGGAACCAGTTCAGTTCCACCAGCGGGATGAACCAAGAGCACACCTCGTAACTCGCGTGCGCACTCAGGAAGCAATTGGTGGACTGTTCGTCGGAAATCGGAATCATGAAACCGGCGGAACTCGCGAACTGCCAGTCATCGACGAGTTTCAGCCCGTTGAGGAGCAGGTTGACCACGCCGTCGCCCTCGCCTTGCAAGACGTCGCTGTTGCCGGTGGGAAACTCCATGGTCAGCGAGCCGCTCAGCGCGGTGTGTGAGACGGGATCGAGAATGAACGCATACTTGAGGCCGCCGCCGAGGTTGGCGAAGCCGCTTTGGTCGCTGATGGCCGGGTTGTCGAAATTCATGTCCACGTAACCATCCTTGGTGGCGACGACCGAGAGCCGCTCGTTGAGCGCGATTTCGAATTGGAGTGCATAGAGCTGCACATCGCCGCCAAAGTCAAACTTGCCGAGGTTATTGGCGAGGGTGATCTGGCTGGGCAGGTTGTGATAGAGGAAGATCGGATGCAGGTTGGTGCCCGGCAGCGCGAGATCAAACAGCGTCGGATTGCTGATCGGCCGGCGTGCCTGGGCGAAGCCGTCCGCCGCGGCGACGGGGGCCGGGGTGGTGGTGTCCACGACGACGGAGCCGGCGAGAACCATGGAACTGAGGAAGCCGAAGGCTCCAAAGGCGGTGATGGATGATTTCATAATGGGTCGTTGGGTTGGTTTGCGCGGGCAGTCTTTTCAGGGAACTGCCGCCGCGCTACCCATCAATTGCCGTGAACAACGCATATCCTGCCAACCACAGGACAACGGGACTTGCGGACTGCGGAAGTTTCGGCCAAGCCTATGAAATCGCCCACGAGGTGGGGCACCATGTGCAAAAATTGTTAGGTATCCCGGACCAGGTCCGGCAGGCAGGTGATGGCCTGTCCGAAGAACAGGCAAACGCGCTCTCCGTGAGGCTGGAGCCGCAGGCGGACTTTCTGGCCGGCATGTGGGCGCGCAAGGCCCAGGAGAAATTCGGATTTTTGGAGGATGGGGATCTCGGGGAGGCCATCAACGCGGCCCACGCCATCGGCGATGACACGCTCCAGCGCAAGGCGCAGGGCCGCGTGGTTCCGGATTCATTCACCCACGGCAGCTCCGCCCAGCGCATGAAATGGTTCCGCCGGGGATTCGAGAGTGGCGATATCCGGCAAGGCGACACTTTCTCCGCGCGGGACTTGTGAGCGCTGCGGAGTCGCTTCCCGGTCTCCAGCTCAGCGGCCGCGGCGCAGGGCGATTCCAAGCATGGCGATGGCCGTGAGCAGGGCGCACGAGGGCTCGGGAATCAGGGGCGGATTGTCTTTGAAAGTGGTGTCCGAAAGCGCGAAAAATTTCACATCGGCCTCGCCATCGTTGTCCACTCGGAACCCGAAAACCGTGCTGGCCGCAGCTTGGGAGCCCTCAAAGAAATTGGAAACCGAGGCCACGGAAAAGGCAAAGGCCTGGTCTTGCATGTAAGTCGATGAGGCAAGGCCGGTGTTCCAGTCATACTTGGTGTAGGCATCGCCGGTGGGATAGCCGAACCTCAGGGTGTTGGCTCCCACGATCACTTCCCCTTCGGCATCGAGGGGAGTGAGCGTGAAGAAGGTGTTCCCCCAGCGTTCCGAGACGAGCACATAGTCCACGGGCTCCAAACCCCGCTGGAACAACAAATCGTAATCCGCCACGCCGACGCCCGGCATTCCGGACACATAGTCATGGTATGAATAATTGAGCAGGTCGGTATCCTGGGTGGTTCCGGCCAGCGCGGCTGAAAACGCCGCCGGATCCGAGGTCGTGGTGAGTTGTCCGTTGTTGAAGACTCCCACGCCCCTGGTTGCGGAGGTGAAGCCGACATTCGAGACGGACGCGCCGAGGGAGTTGTGGCTATCGAGGGTCCGCAGAGTTCCTCCGTGATCAATCGTCACGGATTTCAAGTAGACCGGAGCGTTGCGGTTGGCGATGACCCCGACTGCCGGGGCGTCCTGCACAAAGATCTCGCCATCGACCTCGTAAGTGACACGGGTCAGGAGCACATCGTGGTTGCCGGGAAGGATATCGACGTAACCGATGGCGGAAACCAGGGGTGCCGTCGCGGCGAAGAGCATTCCAAACAGAATGGACGTTTTCATGACAGGGGGAGTGGTGGGTGAGGGGCGCTGCCGGAATTCCAATCGGGGAGAGCGGAACGGCAGCAAACGGGGTGACGCTCGATATTCTGCCACCGCGGACATTTCACACAATCGAAGTTTCTCACGCGATCACGTAAGGCCAGCCTGTGGGCGGCGGCTCACGCGGCGATGATGCGGCTCACCGCAAACACGGCGGCGAGCACCAGGATTGCCAGCGCGGCAAGGCCCGCAACGCGATCGGTCAGCGTCGAATTCGGCCGGTTCGGCGAGGCGGATTTCGGAAACACGATGGCAGCGTAAAGCATGCCGGCGAGCAGGCCGCCGGCGTGGGCCGCATTGTCGATGAAACGATAGCCGATCAGGCCGATGAGCCCGGTGAGCAGCACGCCGGCGAGCAGTCGGCGCCTGGCCCGCCGCGGGACAAGGCGGCCGTGAAGCGATTCGAACACCAGGAGAAATCCAAGCCAGCCCATCAATCCGCCGGAGGCCCCGACCGAGGGAGCGGCGACAAAACGCGCGGACGCCTCACCGCCAACGCAGGCGGAGAACAGGAAAACCGTGGGCAGGTGCGGCCAGCGTGCGAAAACCTCCAACCGCTTGCCAAGATACAACAGGGCGGCCCCGTTCATCATGAAATGAATCAAATTGCCGTGCAGCAACGGGGCGGTGAAGAGCCGCCACCACTCGCCGTTCAAGTAAGCTGGCTTGACCAGACCCGCGGCGCGGAGCGAGTCCCCGGGCAACAACTGGGCAAGGCCGACGAGCCCCATCAGCACCAACAGCATGCGGGTGACGGGGGCTCGCTGTGCTTCCAACCAAGTCTCGAAACGCAGGACTGGCACTGCGGCGGCGATATCTCCAGTGGTCCAGACCTTGAGCTCGCGCAGGCGTTTCCTCGCCTGATACCATGGGATGAAGGCGAAAATAAAAAACATCAGCAAGGTGATGCCCATCGACATCGAGTTGACGACCGCCCGCAGGGCAAACCCAAGGCGCGCGGCCGGCGCGGCAATGTCTGGCGCAAGCGACCAACCCTGATAGAACATGTAAGCAACCAGCCCGGCGAGCAGCCAACCGAACCACCGGAGTTTGTCCAGGGCATCCAGCAGGTCATCCGCCGCAGTGCGTTTGCGCGAAGCGAGCACGGCCTCGGCGGCACCCGCCACCTCCTCGGGGAGGATCAGGTGCTCGTGATCGGGTGTCCACGCCAGAGTCACGCGTGCATCGCGGTCGTCGCGAATCGCGGACAACAGCTCCTCGGGCGAAGCGCAGGGGTGATGGCGCTGTTTGTGATCCACCCAGCCCCAGCCGGATGGGGCTTTGGGAAACGCTTCCTGACGCGCCCACACCGGCACGTCAAAATCATCAGGGCCCGCTTGCGTCACCCCCGAAAAACGTTAGGGATTGCCGGGTTTGTCTTCCGGAACCGTGGAATCGCCCGCAGAAGGGGCGGCCTCTTCCGCGGCTGCGGGAGCAACTTCTCCCGCCGGCGCGGGTGCGGGCGCGGCAGGTTCCGCAGCTTCGGGGGGCGCAGCTTCGGGGGTCGGCGCTTCGGCAGGTGCTGGCGGCACATCGTCGGCAGGAAGTTCCTCTCGCAGGGACTTGGGCAGGGCGGAGGCATCCGGCTCGGCGGGTTTCGCCTCCTCTGCGGCCGGAATCGGGGCCTTGGCGGCGATGATGCTGGTTTTCTTGTTCTGGTGGCCGATGAGAACGGCCAGCGCGAGGCTCAACAGGAAAAACAACGAGGCAAGATAGACCGTGCCGCGCTGGAGCACATTGGTGGTGCGCGCACCGAAGACCTGATCCGTGACGCCGCCCCCGAAAGCGGCCCCGAGGCCCTCCTGTTTGGGACGCTGCATCAGGATGAGCAAGGTCATCAGCAAACAAACGATTACAAAGACCACCAACAGGAGGTTGATGCTGATGGAAAGCCAGTCGATCACGGCGAGGTTCATGGGCGCGGGACTATGGGGGGGGTGTTCCGGCTTGTAAAGCGGCGAGTTGGCGGGAATTTCTTGCGCCTTCATCCGCAGGTTGGCACGCCATCAGCCCGGGCAAGCTCCGCGGTTGGCCCGCGCATCACGATGACGGTCCCCAAAAATCGAGACGCAAGCAAGCCGCCGCCAGTATTGCGGACAAGGCGAAAGAAGCTCTTGCGGCGAGAGTGTCCGAACCCCTTTGGAAGCAGTCTTCCGCAGGGGCATTTCCTGAACAGGCGGATTGAATCCGGCTCAGCCGTGGGCGTATTCGTGAGAATGCGGGCGTGGACCCCGTGGTGGACAACGCGTTGTCACCAACGCACCTACTCCAACAAGGCCCGCACCATCTCCGGGCTGAGTTTTTGGGAAATATCCGCGTCGGCGAGCAGACCCGCGGCGAGTTTGGCTTTTTCCTGCTGCATCTGGTGGATGCGCTCCTCGACGGTGTCCTGGCAGAGGAGCTTGTGGACGAAGACGGGTTTGTCCTGGCCGATGCCATGCCGCCCGTTCAGGGTTTCCATGGACAGCCCGCCATTTGTGGCGATGTTCCCCGCCGCGATGTCCGTCTTCATGTTCATTCTTCTGGGGATTCCCGTCTTGTCCATGATCTGGTTCGCGTGGGCCATGCGCAGCTCCGCCATGCGGAATGCCGGCCGCCGGGCGCGCGTCGCGTTCACCATCGCCACCGCCGGACTGCTGACCGGCTTCCTCTGGCTCCTGCTCTACCGGAGCGACCATCTTTCCTGGGAACCCCCGCCATGGGTCCAGGCCGCGGTGCTGCTGTGGGGCCTGCTGTTTCTCCCGCTGCTGGCGTTTCCGAGCCTGTTCGGCGGCGCGTTGTGGCAAACCATCACCCGCAACCGCCGTCTGTTTGCCGCACGCCGGGCCGCCGAAAACGTTGCGCCCGTCACCGCGGAAACCGCAGCCCGACCCGACCGCCGTCGTTTCCTCGCCACCACCGCCATCGCACTGCCGGTGATTGCCACCTACGGGACCACCGCGATCAGCATCCCGCAGATCCGCCACTTCCGCGTCCGCCGCCTCGACGTCCCGCTCCCTGGCTTGCCGCGAGATCTCGATGGCCTGACGATCGCCCATGTCTCGGATGTCCATGTCGGGAAATTCACCCAAGGCCGCATCCTCACCGATCTCGCCGAGGCGACCAACCAGCTCAAAGCCGACTGCATCGCCCTGACCGGCGACCTCATCGACCACGCCCTCGCCGACCTTCCCGAGGCGCTCGACATGGTCCGCCGCCTTGATCCCCGGCACGGCCTGTTTCTCATCGAGGGAAACCACGACCTCTTCGAAGGCCGCGAAGCCTTTACCCAAGGCGTCGAGGAGGCCGGATTCCCGCTACTGCGCAATACCGCCGCCCAACTGACCCTGCGCGGCCACCCGGTCGATGTCCTCGGCATCTGCTGGACGCGTTCCGAAAATGCCATGGCGCAGGACATCGCCGCCACCGCCGCGCTGCGCCGGCCCGATGCCTTTCCGCTGCTCCTCGCCCACCACCCGCACGCCTTCGATGTCGCCGCCCGCGCCGGCATCCCGCTCACACTGGGCGGCCACACCCACGGCGGCCAACTCATGCTCAACCCGGAACTCGGCGTGGGGCCGCTCATGTATCGCTACTGGTCCGGCCTCTACCGCAAACCCACCGGCCAAGCCGCCGTCATCAGCAACGGCGCCGGAAACTGGTTCCCCCTCCGCACCGCCGCCCCCGCGGAAATCCTCCATCTCACGCTGAAGAGGGCGTGATGAAATAAAAACTGCGCCTCCTGTAGGGCAAGCGGGTGATCGTCAATCGATGTGTACCCGCGAGACTCCAATGATATCCATCACTGATCATCCGCAACCTCTGCTCTGAAAACCAAAAACTCCGCACCGCCCGCGACCTCCTGCTCCCGAAGCTGATTAGCGGGGAGATCGAGGTGTAAAAATAGAATTTTGTTTTTAAGTTTATTTCTTTGTTTTGATTGTTGACATCTGCGCGATTACATGCATAATCGCGACATGAACAACGAATTAGATCCAATTTCTGAAACAAAGAAGACGGCTCCGAACGGAAACACCAAGAAGAATTCCACGTCAGATGCCCCCATGATCGGCCTTCCAGAGGCTGTTGAATTCATCAGGGTCGTCCACGAAAAGGGCTTGGAAAGAGCCGCTATGCCAAAAGTCGCTGAAGGCACGGGGTATTCCAGCGGGAGTTCCACTCCATTTTACAGGCGTGTCTCTGCCGCCCGCCATTTCGGTTTGATTTCGCCTCGAGGTGCGGATCTCACAGAGTTGGGGCAGGATTGCATTCGCCCAACTTCGGAGGACGCAACCCATTTCGCGCTCATTGCAGCCATCCAGAACGTACCCCCTTATGGGGAGCTTCTGACATCATACAATGGCAAAAGAATCAACCACCAGATTCTCACTCATTGGTTCGAGCGCAAATTCGATCTAAACGAGGCCGCAGCCGCGGCCTGCGCGAAGGCATTTGTGGACACCCTCAAGTATGCGGGAGCTGTATCGGGAGACAATCTGGTGAACTTTTCAAACGTGCCCGAAGCTCCCCGACCGACAACAGCACAAGCGACACCAGAAATGGAAGTCGCCGCGAAGGTAGAGGTACCAAAACCAGAGGAAGGGTATCGCTTCGAACTCCTTTTGAATCCTAGAAGCGGGAGAAAGTTCGTCATTTTCTCTCCTCCAACCGTTTCATCAGCAGAGCTCAAGCGCATTCAAGACTGGCTTAGCTTCCAACTACTCGTTCAGGAACCCGAGGAGCTGGGGCAACCATGAGTATGACTACCCATTACCAGATCCTTGCGCTCGATACCTCAGTGCATCAGCGGGCGGATTTCGATTGTGGCGAGGCTCCGCTCAATCGCTACTTTCGCGAGCAGGCCTCGCAAGAAATGAAGCGAAAGGTTGCTGGATGCTGGGTTCTCGTCTCCCAAGAGCGGCCCGATCAAGTTTTGGGATTTTACACACTTTCTTCCGAAGCGGTAGATATGAAGGAGCTTGGCGATGCGGACTTTTCTGCCGCCAAGCGACTTCCCCGTTACCCTCGGCTGGGAGCCGTGCTTCTTGGTCGTTTGGCCGTCGCGAAAACGGCTCAAAAACAGGGTCTCGGCGAGCTTTTGTTGTTCGACGCGATGCACCGCACCCTGAATGCGCAGATTCCCGCAGCCCTGATGCTCACGGACCCGAAAGACGCGAACGCAGCGGCATTTTACCGCAAATATGGATTCAAACCCCTGAACCCTGAACGCCTGTTCATTACGGCCCAACAGTTGCAGGTCATCCTTGGGAAGCGGGATTGACGTCGCTCAACACGGTTTGCCTGTAACGCGCGAGTATTTTTTTGGCCGCTGCGGTCGGCGGGGATGTGGGAGCAAGCAAGGCATCCATCAAATGGCGGGATTCTTCAGCGGTCAACCGGATCACACCATCCTCCCGGATCAGGGCTTCCGCAGCCATCCGGGCGTGGGAAATCACGAAATTAGCTACCGAGATCCCGGCGACTTCCGCGCCCCGCTCAATCAATTCCTTGTCAACACGCGAAACCCGCGCCACCAAACGATCTTCTTTGGTGCGCACTGGGGATTTTTCTTTGCTGGCGGTGCGTGACACGGTCTTACTGTGTGTACATTTGTCACACACGACAAGGTGAATTTCAAAAATTTCGGGCGTTGCCCAAGAAATTGCATACCAACCACATGTTGACTTTCCCACCCTCAGGCGCTTCAAGGCTCACCCAGTTCGTATCGGGTGCTGCGGCCGCTGCCGAGGCGGACGAACGCTCCAATTTGTGTAAGGTGCTGAAGATCGCGGGTGGCGGTGGCTTTGGAGGCCCCGGTGAGGGCGACGTATTTGCGGGCATTCATGCCGCCGGTGAAGCCATCGGGGCCGGCTTCGAACATCCGGCGGACGATCTTGAACTGGCGCTCGTTCAGCTCAGTTTCGAAGCGCTGGCAGAATTTTGTTTTTCTCAAGACGAAGCGGACTTGGTCTCCTGCATCGCGTTGGGCGTGAACCACGACTCCGACAAACCAATCGATCCAGGCAGTGACCTCGTTGCCATGCGATGCGGCTTTGAGGGCGCTGTAGTAAGAGTTCCGCACGGCGTCGATGCTGCGGGAGAGGCTGAGCACCACCGGTCGGCCCAGCCCCTGGGACAGGGCCTTTTCCGACAGGGCGCGGCCGATGCGGCCATTGCCATCCTCGAAGGGGTGGATGCTTTCGAAGTAAAGATGAACGAGCGCCGACCTCACCGGAGGCTGCGGGATCACCTTCGGCCCGCCGGGGGCGGTTTCGTTGAACCACGCGATGAAGCGAGCCATCTCTCCGGGAACCCGATCGGAGGGCGGGGCCTCGAAATGCACGGTCGGTCGGTCGATGCGGCCGGAGACGACCTGCATCGGGTCGCCGCCCTCGCGCCAGTCGCCGACCCGCAGGGTGGTGGAGCCTTCGAGCAGCATCCGGTGCCACGAAAAGAGGGTTTCTTCGGAAAGCGGTTCGCGGAAGTCGTTGCGGACGGCGACCATCAATTCGCCCGCGCCGTCAGCCATGCGGCTTTCCACCGGCTGCGGTACAGGATTGAGTCCGAGCCGATTGCGGATCGACGACATCACGGCGTCCCGGTTCAGGTTTTCCCCCTCGATGGCGGACGATCGGACGGCCTCGGCGATCATCAGATCGATCACGGCCTCGGTTCCAAGGTCTTCCGGCAAACCCTCAAGCAATCCGCTGACTCGCCCGGCATGGTCGGCGAAGGCCAGCAACTGGTCGGCCACGCCGTCGAGTTTGTAGCGGAACTCCGGCCAGTTGGGTTGCTGCCAATTGTAAGTCATGAGCCGAATATTCCGAATAATCGGCTCATATTCAAGCTGAAACATGAGCCGATTAGAAAAGGCAATCGGCTCACCGACGAACGTAGGCGTCCCGCAACTGCGGAATGAGAATGCGATGGCTTACTCCGCGGCAGACAACGCGTTGTCACCAACGCGCCTACTCCAGAAGCGCCCGCAGCATTTCCGGGCAGAGTTTGTGGGTGATATCGGCATCCGCGAGCAATCCGGCGGCGAGCTTGGCTTTTTCCTGCTGCATCTGGTGGATGCGCTGCTCAACGGTGTCCTGGCAGAGGAGTTTGTGGACGAAGACCGGCTTGTCCTGGCCGATGCGGTAGGCGCGGTCGGTGGCCTGGGCTTCGGCGGCGGGGTTCCACCACGGGTCGTAGTGGATGACGGTGTCGGCGGCGGTCAGGTTGAGGCCGGTGCCGCCGGCTTTGAGCGAGATGAGGAAGAGCGGGATTTTTCCGGTTTGGAAATCCTCGACGAGTTTGCCGCGGTCCTTGCTGGCACCGGTGAGTTTGAGGTAGGGGATATCTTCCCTAACAAGATGCGCCTCGATGAGCGCGAGCATGGTGGTGAACTGCGAGAAGATGAGGATGCGGCGGCCTTCTTCGATCAGCACGGCTAACAACTCGGTGAGAAAATCGAGTTTCGCCGATTCGTGGATGGTGTTGGCGAACTCGTCGGGCAGCAGGCGGGGATCACAGCAGATCTGGCGGAGCTTGAGCAGGGCGTCGAGGAAGACCATCTGAAACTGGTCCATGCCGCGCGCGGCGATGGCCTCCCTCACGCGCTTGTTCATGGTGGCCCTGACGGTTTCGTAGAGGTCCTTCTGCGCGGTGTGGAGTTCGATGAGGTGGACGAGTTCGGTTTTCGGCGGCAGTTCCTTGGCCACCTGGTCCTTGGTGCGGCGCAGGATGAGCGGGGCGACGCGTTTTTTCAGGACTTCGTTGCGCTCGGCATCGCCGTCTTTCTCGATCGGTTTGCGGAAGCGGGCGTTGAAGGCCTGCTCGCTGCCGAGGAAACCGGGAACGAGGAATTTCATCAGGCTCCACAACTCGCCGAGGTGGTTTTCCACCGGCGTTCCTGATAGACAGAGGCGGTGGCGTGCATCGAGTTTGCAGGCGGCTTGCGCGACTTTTGCATGCGGGTTCTTGATGTTCTGCGCCTCATCGAGCACGGCGATGTGGAAAGGGAAGGCGCGGAGTTTCTCAATGTCGCGGTGAAGCAGCGCGAAGGATGTGAGCACGAGGTCGGCGTGGGGGATGGAGCGGTGGTATTTGCGGCGCTCCGGGCCGTTGAGCGCGAGCACGCGGAGGTCGGGCGTGAACTTGCGGGCTTCCGCCAGCCAGTTCGGGACCACCGAGGTGGGGGCGACGACGAGGGTGGGCAGGCCGCGCGAGTGACCGGATGTTTTCTCGGTTAGAATGTGGGTGAGCGTTTGCAGGGTCTTGCCGAGGCCCATGTCATCGGCGAGGATGCCGTGCAGGCCGTGACGGGCGAGGAACTGCATCCAGTGGAAGCCGGCGAGCTGATAGTCGCGCAGGGTGGCGTTCACTCCGGAGTCCGGTTCCACGGCTTCGATGCCGGAGAAGTTGTTGAGCTTGGACGCGAGCTCGGCGAGGTCCGGCG
>JBGSUP010000266.1:0-4405 GCA_041753485.1 Akkermansiaceae bacterium | reverse complement strand
AGGGGGGAGGGCTGGTCCGGTGGCGGGACTCACGGCGGGCAAGGCGTTTTGCACGGCAGGCGCAGGGTGTTCTTCGGCTGGGGGCCGGGCTTGCCGGTGGAGCTTGCGCAAACCCTCGCGGGCACCTTCATCAAGCAGGATATGCGTGACGCCGCGTGCCCTTTCGGCTTCGAGAAACTCAATCACGGCATGGACGGCGCGGCTCACGCGGCGGACGCTAGGGGCTCCGCAGCCGGAGTGCAACCGCCGGATTTTTCCGGCCAATCCCTGCTTTGCTCTTCCGCCTTGCCAGCCGGATGGCTTTCCCCAAAGCTCGCGCCAGCCAACAACATGAATAAAGTCCTGATCATCGGTGCCGGAGGAGTCGGCAAAGTCGTCGCTCACAAATGTGCCATGGTGCCCGAGGTTTTCGGGGAAATCACCCTCGCTTCCCGGACCCTCTCGAAGTGCGACGCCATCGCCACCGAGGTGAAACAACGGACCGGCCGGACCATCGGCACCGCCCGGGTGGATGCCGACAATTCCGTGGAAACCGCCGGATTGATCCGCAGGACCGGTGCGAGTCTGCTGATCAACGTGGCCTTGCCCTACCAGGATCTTCATCTCATGGATGCCTGTCTTTCAGCAGGTTGTGACTACATGGACACGGCGAACTACGAGCCGAAAGAGGTCGCCAAATTCGAGTATTCGTGGCAATGGGCGTATCAGCAGCGTTTCGAGAAAGCCGGTCTTTCCGCGCTGCTCGGCTCGGGTTTCGACCCCGGCGTCACCAATGTCTTCACCGCTTGGGCGCTGAAGCACCATTTCGATGAAATCCACACGCTCGACATCATCGACGTGAATGGCGGCAACCACGGCAAGGCCTTTGCGACGAATTTCAACCCGGAGATCAACATCCGCGAGGTCACCGCCGAATGCCGCCACTACGAGGACGGGGTCTTTATCGAGACACCGCCGATGTCGCGGCATCAGGCATTCACCTGCCCGGATGAGGTCGGCCGTTTTGAAATCTACCGGATGTATCACGAGGAACTCGAATCGCTTGTGAAGCACATCCCGACCATCCGCCGGGCGCAATTCTGGATGTCGTTCTCGCCCAATTACCTCAAGCACCTTGAAGTGCTTGGAAACGTCGGCATGACGCGGATCGACCCGGTGATTTACAAGGGAGTGGAAATCATCCCGCTGCAGTTTCTCAAGGCCGTGCTGCCGGATCCCGGCGATCTCGGGAAATCCACCAAGGGCCGCACCTGCATCGGCAACATCATCACCGGCCTCAAGGACGACAAGTTCAAGGCGATCTACATTTACAACATCTGCGATCACGAGGCCTGCTTCGCCGAGGTCGGCTCGCAGGCGATTTCCTACACCACCGGGGTTCCTGCGATGATCGGTGCCAAACAAATGCTCGCCGGCAGCTGGCGCAAACCCGGGGTGTGGAACATGGAGCAACATGATCCGGATGCGTTCATGGCCGATCTCAACGCGCACGGACTGCCATGGAAATGGATTGAGTTGAGCCGCGATCAAGCGGCCGCCCTGGAACCGGTCCCACAATCCGGACATTAGATCCCATGTCGACGATGAGCCAGAAGATGATCCAGACCACGGAAAGCCTGGTGCTGCACCTGGAGAAAAGCGGGCAGGAAACCGGAGCGCCGGTTTGTGCCATTGATACCGAGGCTGACAGCCTCCACCGCTACCGCGAATCCCTCTGCCTGGTCCAGTTCGCCGTCCGCGGCGAATCCGTGTTGATTGATCCGCTGGCGATCGAAGACCTCGCGCCACTTGGCGATTACCTCTCACGGGCGACAGTCTGGATGCATGGCGCGGATTATGACATGACCATGTTCAAGCGGCAGTTCGGCAAGCTTCCGGCGATCGTTTACGATACCCAGATCGGTGCGCGATTGCTCGGTGCCCGGCGCTTCGGCCTCGGCGATCTGGTGAAGGATTATTTCGGCATCGAACTCCTGAAAACCTCGCAGAAGGCTGATTGGGGCAAACGTCCGCTTTCGCCCAAGATGATCGAGTATGCGCTCAACGACGTGCACTACCTGCTAGACATGGGCGACATGATTGTGACCGGACTGCGCAACCTGGGGCGCTACGATTGGTTCGAGGAAAGCTGCACGGCCGCCCGCCAGAAGGTGCTCGATCGAGATGACACCAAGGAGGAGATGTGGCGCATCCAGGGCTCCGGCAAACTCGATCGCCGTGGATTGGCCTGCCTGCGTGCGCTGTGGAACTGGCGGGATGCCGAGGCCAAGGCATGGGACCGCCCTTCGTTCATGGTGGTCACCAATCGCCAGTTGCTCGAATGGAGTCATGATCTAGCCTCTGGAAAATGTGTCAACTTGCCCCATCATTTCCGCCCGGATCGCCTGAAGCGCTTCCGCAGCAGCGTCGCCGCAGTGGAGGCGCTGACTGAGGCGGGTTGGCCTGAACGGGCGGCCGGCAAGCGCAGGAAACGCGACCGGGATTTCGACCGGCGAGTGGACGCACTGATCCATGACCGCGAGCAGGCCGCCGCCAAATTGGACATCGAAAGTTCGTTGATCGCCCCGCGTGCGGTGCTTGAATCCATCGCCGCGGATGATGCCAAACCCTCTGATCTTCTGCTCAAGTGGCAACTCGAATGCCTGGGCCTGTCGGACTGATCCACCACGGGTTGCAAATCATCCGCAGAACGGGCCCCATCCCGCCGGATTCAGGGATCGGGCATGCCCGACTCAAAAACCTTGAATCCCCCGAAACCCCGGGCATTTCCCGCCTGTTTGCCCCGGTCCTTGGCTGCTGCCTCGCGGCGGTTTGGTGAGTGGCTGCCCGGAGGGGGTTCTGGATTTTTGTAAAATGCTTTCCATGAACAAGTTGTGACATTCAAAGCGGGACCCGGAAAGAACCTGGTTTTAAAAGAAGTTCCTTGTTTCCCTGGTCTGGATTTCAGACCTTTTCCCCGCCCTATGTCCGAGATTCCGCACGATCCCCAACAAGCCCCCACCAAGGTCGCCACCGAGCAGCAATACGATGCCGCCCAGATCGACAAACTCGAAGGTCTTGAAGCCGTCCGCAAGCGCCCCGGCATGTATATCGGCGACCCCGACGAGCGCGGCCTCCACCACTGCGTCTTCGAGGTGCTCGACAACTCGATCGACGAACACCTCGCCGGCTACTGCGGCCGCATCAAGGTGGCCATTCACGTCGATGGCTCGGTTTCCATCTCCGACAACGGCCGCGGCATCCCAGTGGATATGCATCCGAAATTCGGCATGCCCGCCGTTGAACTCGTGCTCACCAATCTCCACGCCGGCGGCAAGTTCGGCCAAGGTGCCTACAAATACTCCGGCGGCCTTCACGGGGTCGGCGCCAAATGTGTCAACGCCCTCTCCGATTGGTTCCGCGCCGACATCATGCGCAACGGCAAAGTCCACCGCATCGGCTTCCAGCGCGGCAAAACCACCGAGCCACTCCACGTCGTCGGCGAGGTCGATCCGAAGAAAACCGGCACCACCATCACTTTCTTCCCGGATGCCACGATCTTCGTCGATACCATCGAGTTCAAGTTCGACCGCCTCGCCACCCGCCTGCGCGAGCTCGCGTTCCTCAACCCCGGCCTCACCATCGACCTAGAGGACGAGCGCCCGGAATCCGCAAAGAAAACCTCGTTCTACTATGCCAAAGGCATCGAGGAGTTTGTCATCCAACTCGGCGAAAATAAAACCGTCATTCATGATAGCCCCGTCATCCTCAATGGCAAGCGCCAGATCGATCTCGACTACGACGGCAAACAAACCACCGACGACGTCTTCGCCGACGTGGTCTTTCAATACAACGATTCCTACAACGACCAGATCCTCTGCTTCGCCAACTCTATTCCCAACGGCGACGGCGGCACCCACCTCACCGGCTTCCGCAGCGCGCTCACCCGCGGCATCAACCAATACGCCAAGGCCAACAAGATCCTCAAGGACAAGGACCCGGCCCTGACAGGCGATGACGTCCGCGAGGGTCTCGTCTGCGTGATCTCGGTGAAAATGCCGAACCCGCGCTTCAGTTCGCAAACCAAGGACAAGCTCGTCAACACCGAGATCGAAGGCGTCGTCTCCTCGATCGTCTATGAGGGCATCATGCAGTATTTCGATGAAAACCCGGCGCTCGCCCGCAAGGTCATCGAAAAATCCGTCAACGCCGCGCGCGCCCGCGAAGCTGCCAGAAAAGCACGCGAAACGGTCCGGAAATCCGCTCTATCAGGCGGCGGTCTTCCCGGGAAACTCGCCGACTGCTCGGAGCGCGATCCCGCGAAATCCGAACTCTATATTGTCGAAGGTGACTCCGCCGGTGGTTCCGCCAAACAAGGCCGCGACCGACGCACCCAGGCGATCCTCCCGCTTCGCGGAAAAATCCT
>JBGSUP010000265.1:0-6552 GCA_041753485.1 Akkermansiaceae bacterium | reverse complement strand
GCCGCATCCTGCTCCGGCGTGATGACCATCTCACCATCCGCGCCCGCCGTTTCCGCGGCGGGCGCGCCGCCCAACCGCACGATCGAGTAAACCGAGCTGATCACCGCCACACTCAGCCAGAAATAGAGCATCGACTGGTCGAAGTAGGCCACTGAAATGCTCGTCGCGGCGTGAGAAAGCAAACACGCGCCGAAGCACCAGATCATGAAGCTCTGGCGCGGATGCAGCTCGATGAGATTGTCGTGGATCTGTCCCACCCAGCGGAAGGCCACCATCATCATCCAAATGACCAACAGCATCGCCACCAGCCCCCCGGCCACTCCAAAGCCGATGTAATAGTTGGTGATGTCCGTGTGCATCGGGTCCAGCGCGATGCCCTGCATCGGCATCCAGTGCCGGGTCACATCCGTGCCGAACAGCCACCACTCGGAAAGATGATTGAAGGTCTGCTCGATCAGGAACGAGCGGTGCCAGCCCGTGCTGCCACCCGAGATGTCGATTCGGGAAATCAGGTAATACGGCGGCTTGTCCATTGTGACCATCAGCACCAGATAGAGCACCACTGCGGCATAGCGGATCTTCCTTACATGATATTTGATGCGCCACAGCAATAATGCGCCGCCACCGGCGAGCATGCTCATCACCGGGCCGCTTGACGCCGAGGCGAAGACCATGACGACGCCTGCGACGATGCCTGTAATCGCCGCGATTCGATGGCGATTGAGGATTCCCACAAACAGCGGAATGCAGGTGGCGCCGACGGTTCCAGCAAGGATGGGATGGCGAAAAGGTCCCTGGGCACGGAGTTTCCCCTCACGAATGACGACCGAATCCGGCACGCCGCCAAAGACTGCGAAAGCGTTGCGGCCGGTTGCCTTTTCAACCAGCATTTCCAGCGCGATTGGCACCAATAACAAGGCGATGATCCGGATCACGTCGCCGACCTCCTCAAGATCGGCGCACCAGATGCGAATCAGGAAATAAATCAGCGCTTGGTTGAAAACCGTGCCGGCGGCAGTTATTGGGCCCGCACGATCGGGATCGTGGAAGAAACTCGCGAGCAGCATCCAAGCTCCCCACGCGATCATCAACTTGTCGATCAGGTTGAACCCACCGGGAAGCGACTCTCCTTTCGAAACCACCCGGATGACGCCGACCAGCAGCAGCATGCGATACACCGGCAGCGAGATTCCGCCGAGATTGATCCCCTGCCCCAGGGTCATGTAGGTGCAGCCCAGTAGAAGAGGCACCGGTGCCCATTTGCGCGGCACGGTCAGCAGCGCGAGCGCACAGGCAAGGAAAAAGACCAGAGCAAGCGGATTCATCAGCGACGGATTATGATCTCACCCGGGCAGCCCAACGTTGTCGGGAAACTTGCTTGAATAGACATCGACCAAACGTTTGCCCGCACCCGTCCAAGTGATTTCATCCAAGGTGGTTAGGGATGCCTCGCGCAGACGCTTGAGAAACTTTCGATCGCGATCCACCAGCACGATGTCACCGATCAGCGCCGGAAGGTCGCGTTTGGGGTGAACCAGAGAGTTTTCCATGTGTTTGCATGGGGCTCCGGCACCGTCAGATACCAGCAGCACACAACCCGAGCCTCTCGCTTCGTAGGTAACCAGCGCGCTTCCCTCTTCAACCGAGGACAGCACGAACAGATCGGAACGCCTCATGAGTTCCGGAAGGTCCCGACGATGGCCCATGACCTCAACGCTGGGATGCTTCAGCATGCGGGAAACCTTTTCCGCGTAGCCCGGAACGAACTCCCCGCAGACAAGGAATTTCCCCCGTTCATGGGCCCCGGACTCAATCCACGCCTCTAAGGCGTAGTGAAGTCCCTTTCTCGGCTCGCACACGCCGGCATAAATCATCACAAGTCCGCGGTCCTCAGTCGGATCCTGGCTGCCCGGCGTGAAGCGTGTCTCATCAAATCCATAATGATGCCGCAGAAGCTTTTTCCCATCAAATCCCCGCTCCTCGAAGGTCCCGGCGACGAATTCCGAAGGACAAAGCAGGAAGTCCGCCTCGGCATATTCCAACTCCTCATGAGCAAGATACCTGGTGTTGAACTGGTGATCGTGATCCGGAGGGAGGCTGATCCCGAGACGCCGGCCTTCCTCCGCAGCCGCCTCGTAGGCATAGGCGGTGTGGGCGTTCGGGCGCTCAAGGAAGAACGGGATGCCCAGGCGTTTCGCAACCCGAATGGTGTGGAGTGATGAAAGCGGCCAACCGTGCACGACATCGACTTCACCGGCATGGCGCTCCAGCCATCTCGCCGTCAAGCGGTCGTGAATATCACACGCGTTGCCTCGTCCGAGGAAGCGGATGGGAGCCCGAATGCGGCCCAAAGCCAGCGAGGTGTGGATCCGCACCCGCTGCGGCAAAGGCCTGCCGACGGATCCCGTGAACACCGTGACATCCGCACCGGCAACCGCCGCGCCAGCCGCTTGATGCCATGCTGTCGTGCAAATCCTCTCCGCACCAATTCGAAACGGAAAACTGTAGAGCACACGCACGGTCCGCCCGCGCACAGGCGATTGCGATTTGACATTGTTTGGCGAAAGCATGAGTCCTGCGGCAATGCTTACCGCGCCCGGCAGCCACGCCAGGGGCGATGAAATGAATCATGCGCGTGGGAATGGTGGAGAGACTCTCCACCGTCCACGCGCAAGACAATCGAATGAGGACTCCGGCGTTACTCGACAACCCTGAGGTTGCTCGGCGGCACGGGAGCCGTCGAGGAGGCAATGGTATAGGTCCCGGTGACTACCGCGCTGTCACTATCTGTGCCATTGTAAGCGATGGCTTTGAGTGTCGTGACCCCCACCCCCATGGTAACCGGACCGCTGTAAACGATTCCGGTGGTCCGGGTCGGATTGGTTCCGTTGGTCGTGTATCGGATGGAAGCCCCGGAAGAACTGGTGGCGATTGTCACATTCTGAGCCTGGGGATAGGATCCGGGAGAAGGTGAAAACGTCGGTGTCGAAACGGTGACTCCGGGTGGAGGTGTGGTTGCCGCACCTTTGTAGGCGCTCCACATGTTGCCGGCAAAACCACCCAGACCTGCGATGGATTTGTAACGTTCGGTGTAAGCAAAAATGGCCGGGTGGCCCCACTGGGTCTTGAGGCCCATAAGTTCCGCCGCAAGAACGGGGCCCGCCATTGAAGGCCACACGACATTGCGATAGGCAGGGCCAACCCAACGGCTGTCGTCCTGATTCGGCTCATAGCGATGCCTCACGCCCCACTCCGCCATGCCGACATTCGACTGGGTGTAGGTTTCCTTTGGTGACACCACGCTTCTGCCGACGTCGCTCTGCGTCACAATCCACGTCTGGGTGTCCTCTTGGAAGATGTCGGGATTTTTCGCAAGCGCCAACAGCTCGGAGTCATTGAGAGCCACAGCCGCGATCAAGAGCGGAATCTTGCGTCCGCACTTGTGGCCGCCGTCGTGGTAGAATCCGCCGCCGTTTTTAAGGTAGCTTGCGATGTCGATGCCACACTGGATCGTCTGGATCATCACCTTTTCCTTGTCGGCCTGCGGGTGGTTGAGGTTGAGCCAGAGGGCGATTTCACCCCATTTGTTGGCGATTTCGCGCCCGTAGGTGGACGGAATTCCCTGCCCATCATTTCCTGCGGCCATGTTGCGCCACGGGCAAAGCAGATTGCCGGAATAATTTTCACTCCACTCCCACCACGGCAACGCCGGGAGTTTCGCCTCGATCTGCGCTTTGGTGGGTGTTCCGGTGACAGGAGCGAAATTCTTTAGAATGTTCCAGTTGATCTGGCTCTTATTAAAACGAACCGGATGGCTGGAACCGTAAGGACCTGGCCTGAAACTGCCGGCGGGTGGGGCGGATGCCAGCACGGTGAGCACGCATACCGTCTCCATGTAGTTGCGGCCATCATAACCGGTCTTGGAGGACGCCAGCACGTCCCCTGCAGCCAGATTGAGCGGCAGATTCAAAGCCACATTCTTGGTCGCATCATAGCGAACGGCGGTGAGAAGATTCGATCCATCCGCCTCATTGGTGAAGCCGTTTTTGGTTCCAGCAACCGGGTTTTTCATCGACCCGTGCTGCACCCCGCTGGTGCTCTGGCCTGGATTGGGAGTGATGCCGGTGACAGTCACCGGGCCTACCACCCACGGTTCGCCGTTGGCGAATGTTCCCGTCGGCCGATCCGATGAGAACGTCCATGTGATGCCGGAATGGGCGACCGAGGTGGCCGCGTTGACGAGGCTACTCGCAGAGATTCCGAGGAAAAAGGCCGCGCGGCAGAGCGCTCTGAAGGCCGTGGATTGTGGGATACTGGACATTTTTTCAGGGTGTGGATGTTAAAGAAACAGCGGGACAGCTTGATCTTGAAGATCAGTAGATTATTTATGAAAACCCATCATCCATCTCAAGAATTTTCTAAGCAATGACCGAATAATGGTCTATATGGCCGGAAACACCCCCCCACAACTCGTTTTTCACCGCACTCTCCGGCAGGCGGCGGCCACCACAGCTAGCGGCGGGTTGGGTTGCTGACGGGCTTTGAGCATTGCGAGAGTTTCCTTGCGCAGCGGTTTTCGCATTCGAAGCTGCTGGGGCAACAATTTGAGAGCGGAGCTCATCGCTTTAAGAAATTTCAGGACATGTCCCCGCGAGAGTGCTTTGAGAAACTGGAACGGGATTCTCGGCAAAAGAAAAGCAGCCGCCCCCGGCCATGGCAGACAGGAGGCGGCCAGCAAAACCTGGTTCCGTGGCTTGAGGAAAAGTTCCACCTCGCTGCGGCGGGAAACCGGATTCGCGTGGTGCAGAACCGCGAGCCCCGGAGTGTGCAATATCCGGCCGCCCTGATCGAGAATCCGCCAAGCGAGCTCGACCTCCTCATAATGCATGTAGAGCAACTCGGGAAAAAGCCCCGCCGCCAACACCGCGTCACGACGGAAGGCGTAGGCGGTCCCGCTGAAATAGGAGGAGTAAAACGCCTGATCGACATTGCCTGCGGCCGGCAGAGGATGCCACCACCGCTCCAGATCGTCCGAAACCCCGTCCGGTTTCAGAATACGCAGAGCGAGCCCCGCCAGCCCTGCCGAAGTCTCGAAGCACGCCGCTACGCCCTTCAGCAGGAGGGGATCGGGTATCGTCACATCGCTGTCAAAACCCACAATCAGGTCACCCCGGGCTTCGCGGATACCCCGGTTGCGCGTGACTGCGGGACCGCCGTTGGTTTCGTTGACGAACAACCGGACCTGCGGGAACTGCCTGCGGATGGCTTCGACGCTGTCATCGGGCGAGCAGTCGTCCACGACAATTACCTCGAGCTCGACGCCTTGCTGGCGGAACACATCCGCGAGCAAAGCGAGCATGCAGTCGCAACGGTTGTAGCTTGGGATGATGACACTGATCATGCCGAAAGAATTGCCTGAATCATCCGGAATCCGGGCACAGTTCAGCCGGCGGCCGTTCGGGTGGCGGTTTCCGCAGAATACCCCTGCAGCCAGGTAGCCTTCTCGCGCCACAAAGTTTGCCAACGCCCGGCGGCATCGCCATTTTCAGGGCGCTTCAAAACTGCGGAGAGCGCGGCACGAAGGCCGGTGCCGGCGGCCAGGAAGAACAAACCAAGACATTTGGCCGGACCCCGCCAATGGGTTCGCACCAGACTCGCCTTGCCACGGTAAAGCAGCATCGTTTTGTGAACCGGGGTTTCCGAACACTGACCCACTTCATGAACCAGTTCAGCGTCCGGACAAATCACCGGGCGGTAGCCGAGCCGCCGGGCACGCATGGCGAAGTCCACATCCTCTCCATACATAAAATAGCGTTCGTCCATGCCGCCCAGTTCGTCCCAGACGGACTTGGGAGCCAATAAGAAACAACCGGTGATCACGCCAACCTCACGCACGCTGTCCCGCTGCCAGTCTCCGAGAGATTCCGGATCGAGCCAGCGGTTTCGCGGAGCCAGGGTCGTCAGCCCGAAGCCGAACATCGCCATGCTCCACAGCGATGGCTCGCCCCAGCAGGATGAGGGTTCCAGAGTGCCATCCGGCCTCAAGGTCCTGCCACCATAAAGTCCGTGGCCGGGATGTTGCCGCGCGAAACCGACAATCGTATCCACCGCGTGGTGGAGAATCACGGTATCCGGATTGAGCAGGAGGACGAAGTCTGAATCCGCATGCTTCGCACCAAGATTCACGCCCGCGGAGAACCCGAGATTCCTCCCTGGCACGATCAATTCAACTTCCGGAAAACGGCTGCGGATCAATTCCACCGTGCCATCCCGCGAGTCGTTATCGACCACGATGAGCTGCTGGCGCACCTCCCTGCGTGAGGAGATGACACTTTCCAGACAGCTTGCGATGAACTCCGCGGAGTTATAGGAAACAATGATGATCGCGACGTCGGCTTTCATGACGGGGTTTCGGTGGCGGATGGTTCCCTTGCGCCAATCACCCGGGCGGGCACTCCGGCGGCGATGCTTCCCGAGGGCAGGTCCCGGGTGACCACGGCCCCGGCTCCAACAATGCAGCCATCCCCGATGCTGACGCCGGCGGTGACCACC
>JBGSUP010000264.1:0-3701 GCA_041753485.1 Akkermansiaceae bacterium | reverse complement strand
CCTCTTCGCCGCCGCCCGCAACACCCGCGAAGCCGGCTCCCTCACCATCCTCGCCACCGCCCTCATCCAGACAAACTCCCGCGCCGATGAAGCCATCTTCATGGAATTCAAAGGCACCGGAAACATGGAACTCGTCCTCGATCGCAAAATCGCCGAGTCCTACGTCTACCCCGCCGTCGACATCTTCAAATCCGGCACCCGCCGCGAGGAACTGCTCATTCCGGACCACATGCTCCACAAGATCCACCTGATCCGCCGGGGGCTATCGGGGCACCGTCCGGTCGAGGCCATGGAGCGCCTCCTGTTCTTTCTCAAGAAGTTCCCGAACAACCCCCAGATGTTGCTGGAGATCAAAGGCTGATTGCCGGCGATGGCTTCTGAAAGCCGCACTTCGGGTCTCGTCGGCCTTGGTAATTTGAGCAAGGATTGAACGGATTGAGCCGCAACAGGTCCCAACGGGTGGGACCTCATGAAATTTTCGCTCACTGACTATGCCTTTCCTGCCATTGCGGGGTCTTATTGGATCGATTCTGATCGGGGCATCCGGATCGAGGAATACCAAGGGAGAGTGGAACTGGGAGACTTGAAGGCAATTGTTTCCGCGATGGCCGCTGACCCCGATTGGTCCCCGGATCATCATGGTTTGGTGGATTTCACCCGTGCGGAATTGGATTTAAGCGCGAATGACGTGCTCCGCTTGGCCTTGTTGCTGCGCCAAAAGCAGAACCGGTCGCACGGCTGGATGGTTTTTGCCGTCAGCAATTCAGTGGCATTCGGAGTCGTCCGGATGCTCGGATATTGGTCGCGCAACACCGATCGTTTCCGGATTTTTCAGAGCCGGGATGAAGCCGAACGCTGGCTGGAACGCCATCGCGACCGCGTGCCCCCCGCCTTCTGCGAACCCATAGTGGCCATGCGGGAGGCGGAACTTTTTGCAGCGGTTTGACCCCGTGCGGAACAGACAGCCGGGTCTGATGCCTGCCTGTCACACGCGATCAGGTAGCATGCGGCCCAAAAATTTGATTGAAATGGCACAGTTTCCGCCTCAAACTCAAAGCCTGCCCCCACTCCTCGCCCCCCCCCATGAGAGTCATCCAACAACTGACTTGCGCCTTCGTCGTTGCATTGGTCATGGCATTCGGTTGCTCCGTCTGTCTGGCGCTTGAGCCGCCGTTGCGAATCATGCCCTTGGGGGATTCCATCACCTATGGGCAAGCCGAGCCCGGAGCTCAGGGAGGCTACCGGGACCTCCTCTACCAGCTTCTGACTGTTGGGGGCTACAACGTGGACTTTGTCGGCACCTTCACGGATAGCAACAACCCCGAACTTCCGGATAAGGATCACCAGGGCTGGCCGGGTGCCCGGGTGGACGAACTCGGTGATTACACCCGACAGTGGCTGAATGAGGTGGAGGACCCGGACGTCGTGCTGCTTTTAATCGGTACTAACGATTTCCTCCAAGTCTGGCGAAACGAGACACCTGCCGGTGTGCTCGCGGAACTCGATGTCCTCATCACCGATATTGCAACAAGGCGGCCTTTCGCCAAAATCATCGTTTCCACCCTGATTCCCTCGGCAATCGTGCTCGCCCCGCCCTACAACACGATCGATATTGAAGCGAAACAGCAGCTTTTCAACGCGGGCATTCCCGGACTCGTCAACGCGCACGCCGCCGCCGGGCGCCAGGTTTCGCTGGTCGACATGCATGCGGTTCTGACCTTCGACGATCTCGTGGACACGGTGCATCCCACAACCGAAGGTTACGAAAAAATGGCGGTGGCGTGGGCTTCCGCCATCACCGCCGTGATCTCCCCGACGGGCACTTCCAACGCGCCCCTGATCGCCGGCCTGAAGCCTTTGGATTCGACACAGGTCGCCGTGAAGTTCAGCAAACCGGTTGCGGATACCGCGGCCAATCTCTCGAATTTCTCTCTGTCAGGCGGCTTGACCATCTCCGGAGCCGTGCTGGACTCCGCCAAACGCACGGTCACACTCACCACCAGTCCGCAGACTCCCGGACAGGTTTACACCCTCACCACCAGCGGCGTCGGGGATCGCAAGCTGCCGCAGAACTGGATCGTGCCGCAGTCGAAAGCGGTCTTCTGCGCACCCACACTCGCCAATGGGAGTTTTGAGAATGCCAGCTATGACATCAATGATAACCTCTTTATCGAGAGCTGGAATCACTGGGGAAACATGTTCGTGGCCCTGCCACCCTATGTTGCCCCCTACGCCGCCACGGACGAAGCAAGTCTGGTGGTGTTCAATGGTGAGAATCTGCCCCCTAACGGCGGAGTGTCACAGTCGTTTGCCACTGTTCCGGGACAAGGCTACACCCTCTCCTTTGATATGGGTGTGTTTGCCTTCAGCAACACCAAACAACAAATAATCAGGGCGAACCTTCAAGGAACGGACACTCTGGTCAATTTTACTACATCACTTAATGCTCCCCCTGGCTCTGGAGAAGTGATGCGCTATATTCCTGTCACCCGAAGTTTCGTCGCTAACTCCACCGCCACCACCCTGACGTTTACCGATATCTCCAATAATAATGTAAACTACAGCAATAGCATTGACCTGCTCCTGGACAATGTCCGTGTGACGGGTCCGACCACCCTGGCGGTCACTTCATCTGCGGACACTGCTGCGAGCATGACCATCAGTCCCGCGGACCTGGCTGGCAATGCCAATGGAATTACCGGCTTGATCCGATCCTACAATGATGCAACCACGGTGACTGTCACGGCTCCCGCTTCCATATCGGGCAGGAATTTCATCAAATGGCAGCGGAACGGTGCCGATATCGCCAATTCCGTCCCGGCCATTACCGTTACAATGTCCGGAAGTCTTACGCTCAACGCGGTCTATCAACCAAACCAGGCACCGCTGGCCAATCATCAGTCCCTGACGACCAGCGAAGACATCCTGCTTCCAATTGTCCTGACTGGCAGCGATGCCAACGGTGATGGCCTTAGTTTCGCGGTTACCAATTCGCCCTCGAATGGCACCTTGAGTGGAAACGCGCCGAACCTGAGCTACACGCCAAATCAGGATTTCTCAGGAGCAGACAGTTTCAAGTTTACGGTAAGCGACGGCATCGCCCACCCAGTGGAAGGCACGGTGACTATCACCGTCACACCAGTCAACGACGCGCCGGTGGCCGTGGATGACACGCTGGCCGCCACCGAAGACACCCCGGTGACCTATCTCGCCGCCGATCTGCTCGGCAACGACACCGACGTCGAGAACTCCACGCTCACGATCGCCAGCGTGGCGGGTGCCGGCGCGGTGCTCAACGGCGATGGCAGCGTGACCTTCAGCCCGGCACCAGACTTCAATGGCGCGGCCACATTCACTTATCTCGTCAACGACGGCAGCACCAACTCAGTGAACGCCGCGACCGTCACGGTCAACGTGGCGGCGGTCAACGACGCACCGCTGGCCGTCGATGACACACTGGCCGCCACCGAAGACACGCCGGTGACCTATCTCGCCGCCGACCTGCTCGGCAACGACACCGACGTCGAGAACTCCACGCTCACGATCGCCAGCGTGGCGGGTGCCGGAGCGGTGCTCAACGGCGACGGCAGCGTGACCTTCAGCCCGGCACCAGACTTCAATGGCGCGGCCACCTTCACTTATCTCGTCAACGACGGCAGCACCAACTCAGTGAACGCCGCAACCGTCACAGTCAACGTGGC
>JBGSUP010000263.1:0-3723 GCA_041753485.1 Akkermansiaceae bacterium | reverse complement strand
GCCAGCCGGAAGTCGCGAGGAATGCGCTGAACTGCTCGAAGCGCAGCGCCGGACCGTCACCGTCGAAGCTCACCAGGCATTCCGCGAGTCTATCGCCACAAGGCCGGACTTCGACGACATCGACCTTGCCGTTGATCCGCTTTTGATGGACCGGCCACCCCAGCGTCGATCCGGCAAAGATGCCAGCCGCGTTCTCGACATCTTGGACGAATTGGAAAGGCGGGAAAGATGAATGAGGAGCAATCGCACAATCCGTTCGTTCCGTCGGAGCTCGACGATGCCGGACTCAAGCCAGCGCAATTCCGCGTTCTCTGTCACCTATGGCGGCGAGGGGAAACATTCTCCAACACGGCCACAATCGCCAAGGTTTGCAGGCTCAAACGAAACACGGTTTTTGAAGTTCTATCCGATCTTGAAAAGGCTGGATTGATCCGCAGGACATCGAGGCCAGGGCAAACCACTTTGATTCAACCCGTCCCGTTTGGGGATACGGGTAGGAAAGCCAACCCGTCCCCATCGGGGATACAGGGGGTGACCCGTTTGGGGATACGGGACCCGTCCCGTTTGGGGATACACAAAGGTAATCCCACTAAGGCAACCCCATTAAGGAAATCCCAAGCGGCTTCTAAAACAGAAATTGGTAGTTCTCTTCCATTCAACTCAGAAGCCTTCTCTAAAGCATGGCAAGACTGGCAACAGCACCGGAAAGAGAAGAAGAAGCCAATCACTCCAACATCCGCTCAAGCCCAGTTCAGAACATTCAACGAATGGGGAGAGACAAGATCAATCACGGCAATCGAACATTCCATCAGAAACGGCTGGCAGGGAGTTTTTGAACCGACTAGCCAACTTTACAGCCAGAAACCACAAACCATTGTCAACACTGGAAGACGACCATCAAACATCGAAGAATTATGAACACTGAAACCATCACATGCCAAGAATGCTCCGCGCCCTTCACATGGGG
The DNA here is from genome assembly GCA_041753485.1 of Akkermansiaceae bacterium. Lineage (GTDB taxonomy): Bacteria > Verrucomicrobiota > Verrucomicrobiia > Verrucomicrobiales > Akkermansiaceae > Luteolibacter. Next base: position 2,756 of record JBGSUP010000263.1, on the reverse strand, counting down.
GCCCGATTACAGCCCCAGCTATCCGTTTTTTAAACCAAAATACTGCGAAAAATGCCTTCCGATCATCGAGGCTCGAAATGCCGAGGAAGAACGGCAGCGCCAGTTGAGGGATCGCCAAGAGCGCATTGACGGCTTCATGGATGGCGTCCGCGCCAAGGTTCCACCCTTGTTCCAAAAGACCGACACAGGCCATCCTCGCTTCAATGCGAGCGCATGGAGCAGGATCAAGGACATCCGGTTGACCGATGATAAGCCATGGATCGGGCTGATAGGCCCGACCGGCACATCGAAGACCCGCATTGGATATTTACTCGCCGTGGACATCATTCACGAATTGGCGGAACCGTGTTTCCACATTGAAACATTATACGACCGGCCGCCGCTCACCGTGTTCGTTTCATCCTACAAAATCACCGAAGCTGTTATGGCGCAATTCAGCGGCACCAAAGAGGATCAGTTTGACGCGCGGGAATGGCTCGACAATCTCAGAACCGCTAATTTCATCATGATCGACGATCTTGGAAAAGGTCGGCTGTCACCCGCCGTTGCCGCTGAGTTTTTCGCGCTGGTAGATCACCGATACCAACATGCGCTGCCGATGATCTGGACAGCAAACAGCGCACCCGAGCAAATCGCCGGAACACTCGCCGAAGATCTGGCGGCGCCGTTCGCAGGCCGGTTGAACGATTCGTCCCGCATTTTGAAATTCAAATGAGCCCGCCATGAGCCGCCGCCGCCGATCCGACACCATTGAAGTCTCGACCGCCGAGAAGCGCGAGGCGTGGCTCTTTGGGCTGTGCAGGTCGGTTGCCATCGCCTGCGACGAATGGGCGTTGCGGCAAGGCATCAAGGTCGCTGTCAGGCCGCAGGCGGGCAGGCGCGCGCCGAGTGGGACTCACTCCCGCAAGATTGATTCAAAGCCCGCCTCGACGCATCTGGACGGCACCCAGCAGGACGGAAGCACAGCCACCGACACCGAACGAAACCACCGAGCCAACGCCAGCCATGCCAAATGCTTCACAAGTCGTTGAATATCAAAGAGATAGGCGGGGATATTGGAAATGTCTAACAGAAAGGACACCACTACCGCGTCGAATCCCATAAAAACACGCGCGGAGGATTGGACCTGAAACCCGCCAGTAATCACTAACCGAAAACCAAAATGAAAGGCAGAAGAAAAACAACAAAAACCGCCCCGGCGACCGCATCGAACATCATCGAAGGCGACCCGCCGACATGGATGAACCCTTACGCCGTTGAAACATGGCACCGAACGCTTGGCGACATCGACCGGGCAGGCCGAACGCTCGACGTTCTCGACCTCGAAAGTTTTATTTCCTATTGCACGGCGGCGGCGACTGTCCGGCAGGCGAGCGAAACGATTGACCGGGAAGGATTGACCGTCTCAGGCGGCCGCGATGGAACCCGCAAACATCCGGCATGTTCGACGATGAACGCCGCCGCGAGCCAGGTCCGGCAGTTTGCCGCCGAGCTGGGATTGACCGCCGCGAGCCGGGGCAGGCTCCCAGCGCCCGCCCCAAGATTAACCACCGAACCCGAGTGGCGGGCTAACTGGCGCAGGACTAACCCCGAATCGTTCCAGCGTTTTATCACCGAAAACGGCCGCGAGCCGTGGGCAGAGTTTCAGGAAATCGAATATCTCTAACCGCCATGCAACCGCGCTTCCACTCACCGGCCGAGGCCGCCGAACTGCTAGGCATCTCCACCAGGACAATCCGCCGCGCGGTGGAGTCCGGCGAGCTGCCTTGCGTCCGATATAATTCCCGCGTTTGGAGGCTTTCCGCCGTCGATCTGGCAGCGTGGTATGCAAGCCGGGGAGGGCGTTTGTCCACAAGTGGCACAAGCGCGACAACCCGGCCGCCGCAAGGGTTGAAAGCATAACTCCCGCAAAGTATCATCCGCGCATGTCTGAAAAACGATATTTCACAGCAACGGTCCCGACCGCATCCGGCCGCAAGGTCACAGGATACGCGGCCAGGTTCAACACCCGCAGCCGAAACCTTGGCGGCGCGGCCCCATGGTTTGAAATCATTCTGCCCGGCGCATTTCCTCCACTTGATAAGCAGGATTGCAGAGCTTTATGGAACCATGACCCGAAGCAACTGCTTGCCCGCTCGAAATTCGGCAAAGGCACGTTGAAACTATCAATCGACAGTGTGGGGTTGCGCTACGAATTCGACGCGCCGCAGTCCACCATCGGAAATGACCTGCTCGAAAGCATCAAACGCGGTGATCTCGATGAAAGCAGCTTCTCTTTCAGCGTGGCGAAGGGCGGCGACGAGTGGACCGAAGAGAAAGGCGTGAAAGTCCGGCGCATCAAGAAGATTGCCGCGCTGTATGATATTTCGCCTGTCACCGAAGGCGCGTATGCCGAGACGGTTGTCGGAGTCCGTGGGAAAGCCGCCACACCAACCGACGCGCGCCTTGCCATCCTCGCACACCGCCGCCGCCTTCTCCCATATAATTTCTAACTGAGCTACCGTATGAACATCGTCAAATCACTGAAGCAAATCATCACAGGCCAATCCCCCGAGCCGCAGGTTGAGGTCCTGATTCTCCAAAGCTGCCTCGCATCGGGCGAGCCGCTGCAATCCGGCGAGACTCACACGCTGCCGCAACACGTCGCCGAAAACCTGATTATTGCTGGCCGTGCCGAACGCATCCTAACAACTGCCGACGAAGCCAAGGCCGCACGCCTGCGGAAACTGATTCCGCCGCCATGGACGGCCGCCCCG
>JBGSUP010000262.1:0-6471 GCA_041753485.1 Akkermansiaceae bacterium | reverse complement strand
AGCCCGACGGCATCTCGTGGGCCAAAGGCATGGGCGGCGGGGTGCCGATCGGCGCGTTCTGGCTCGGCGACCGCGTCATCGATGATTCCGGGACTCCGCTTGCCTCGCTGATGGGTCCGGGTTCGCACGGCTCCACCTATGGCGGCAACCCGCTGGTCTGCGCCGCCTCGCTGGCCGTGCTTCAGGAAATCCGCGAAAAGGAACTCGCCAACAACGCGCTGCTGATGGAAGTTCGCATCCGCGAATCGATCCGCTCGTGGAACCTGCCCGTCATCACCGAAGTGCGCGGCAGCGGATTGTTGTTAGGCGTCGGGCTTGATCCCGCGCTTATTGCCACTCCGGAGGGAAAAACGCCCGCGCTCGTCGTCGTCACGGAGTTGATGGGACGCGGCCTGTTGGTCCCTCCCGCCGGACCGGATACCTTCCGTTTGCTGCCACCGCTCAATGTGACGGAAGCGGAGATCGACGAGGCCTTGGCAATTATCAAGGACACACTGGCCCCCAATGCCTGATCCTCAACTCCTCATTCGCCCGACGGTCACAGACCGCCGCTACAGACATCTCAATTGCCATGAACCATCTGCTCTCCATCGAACAACTCAGTCCCGGGGAAATCACCGGGCTGCTGGATTCCGCCGCGCATCTCAAACTCCAGCGCGGGAGGGACGGCGGCCGACTCGCCGGCCAGACCTGGGCGCTCATTTTCACCAAGTCCTCCACCCGCACCCGGGTCTCGTTCGAGGTAGGCATCCGCGAACTCGGCGGTTTTCCGATGTTTCTCTCGAAAAACGACATCCAGCTCGGCCGTGGCGAGCCGATCAGGGACACCGCCCGGGTGCTCGGCCGGATGGTGCATGGCGCGATCATCCGCACCTATGCGCAGCAGGACGTCGCGGACTTTTCGGAGTTCTCCGGCATTCCCACCATCAATGCGCTCACCGATGACGAACATCCCTGCCAGATCCTTGCGGACCTCCTGACGGTCCGGGAGAAACTCGGTGGCTGGGAGGGCAGGAAAATCGCCTTCGTGGGTGATGGCTTTTCCAACATGACGCGCTCGTGGATGTGGGCGGCCCGGCGGCTCGGCTTCGAACTCGCGATCGCCTCGCCGGTTTCCTGCCAGCCACCGGCGGATTTCCTAACAAACCTCGGCGCGCCGAACGTCTCGATCACCGCGGACCCGCGGCTGGCGGTGAGGGATGCCCATGTCATCAACACCGATGTCTGGCTTTCGATGGGCCAGGAGGATCAGAAGGACAAGGAGCTTGAGTTCGCCGGCTTCGAGGTGAACGCCGGATTGCTAGCCAACGCCGCGCCCGGCCACATCGTCCTGCATTGCCTGCCCGCCTACCGCGGCAAGGAAATCAGCGACGAAATCCTCGAGCTCCACGCCGGCACCATTTTCCAGCAGGCGGAAAACCGCCTGCACGCGCAGAAGGCGGTTCTTGTCGCCATCGCAAGGCATCGCTGATCAAACCACGGCGGCGGCTTCGACCGCCTCGCGGGTGAGGCGGGTGATTTCCGCCCAATTGCCGGCGTTGACGAGCGCCTTGTCCACCATCCACGAGCCACCGATGGCGGCGACGACGGGGAGCTTCAGATACGATGCGAGATTGGCGGAGGTGACGCCGCCGGTGGGGATGAACTTCACGCCGGTATGGGCGTAGGGACCGGCGAGCGACTTGAGCATGTTGACGCCGCCGGCGGTCTCGGCGGGGAAGAACTTGAGCAGCTTGCAGCCGAGTGCGAGCGCCTGTTCGACTTCGCTTGGAGTCATCACTCCGGGCGAGAATCGCAGGCCGGCCTGGTTGGCGGCGGCGATGATTTCCGGATTGAGGCCAGGCGCGAGGCCGAAGACGGCGCCGGCATTCCCGGCGCGGATGACCTGTTGCTTTTCGAGCAAGGTGCCCGCTCCTAACAGGATTTCGGGAAACCGCGCGGCGATGCGGCGGATGGATTCCTCCGCAGCGGCGGTGCGGAAGGTGATTTCCATGATGTCCAATCCGCCCGCGAGCAGGGCTTCTGCCAGAGGCTCTGCGGATTCCACGGAATCAAGAACAACGACGGGGACGATGCGTTTGGCGAGGATGCGGTCGATCATGGCAGGCGGGGAAAGGTTGGGCGTAATCTCCCGGATGGGAAAACAAAATAGATGCCTGCCTTGGAAATCATGGCCGCATGGGCGATGGCTGTGAATTTCGCCCGATCCCCGATGCCTGCCCGGGGTGGTTCAACGGGCGAAGAGATCCACCTTGGCGGAGCTGACATAGGCCTTGTGGGAGGCTTTTCCGAGGCTCCGGCTGTATCTGCCGATCACCGTGTTTTCGCCTTGTTCGTCCGCATTCATCTGGGCGAATCCCAGCCCCAGCTTGGACGAGGCCATCAACACCTGGTTGAACGCGCTGCCAAGCGTGTTGGAAACCGGGCCGTTTCCCGAGGTGAGGGTTTCGCGCGCACCGATCACGGCGATGAATGCGAAGGCGTAAAACAGCACGCGCATCACAATGCGGGTGCCACCAAGAGGGTGGTTCTTTTTCATTTTTCGGGGGGATGGGGGGAAGCGCGCTTCTTGCGAATTGCAAAGAAGGCCATACCACAATGAATCGCCGATGGTCAAGAAATCCTTGGAATCCTACGCGATCGCGCGGGTGTCAGGCACCGCGGCAATGACCTCGCACCCTCGGCAGCGAATCCGCACGCCTTCACGGTCCAGCCTTGATGGGATTTGTTCACAGGAAGAGCGGTTTCATGTGGCGCTCCAGCAGATTGCCGGTGACGTTCCGGGCGACGATTTCCGAGTGGCTTTTCAAGGCCTGGATGTAGCTGTCTCCAAGTTGGGCGGCGATTTTGAATCCAACATGGAGGAGTTGGCGGAGGTCCGCGTTGTAGCCGGGATTGTTTTGATCGTGGCGGAGCGCGTCGGTGAATTGAGCGCTGGTCCAGCCATTGACCTCCTCCGCAGAGGGGAGCATTTCATCGCGGATGTCGATCACCGTGGCGTAGGGCTCGCAAAGCGCCGACTTCTTCTCGAGGGCTTTTGCGTAGATGGTCTTGGCAAGGGCGAGTCCATCGCCGCCGGCTTCGGCGAGGCCGACGATCTCCTCCAGCCAATTGGTGCCGGCGGTCTTGATGTGGAGGCCCGCTCCGGTGCGCCCGATGGCCCTCCTGATCACCGAATAGATCGAGAACTTGTCCGAGCCGGAGTGCACCGAGAGTTTCAGCGTGGCTGGAAGGCCATAGGTTTTGATCGCATGCGCGATGACGGCGAGGTCGTCATTGAACTCGGTCTCGAACCTCACGACATCGCCCGCATAATCGACACCCTTGTTGAAGCGGCCGGTGAACTTCGGCGCGATCGTTTGGATCGGGATGCCTTGATCGGCGAGAGCTGCCAGAATGATCAGAAGCTCCGGCGGCGTCTGCGGGCTGTCGGTTTCATCCATGGAAACCTCGGTGACAAAGTTGTCCACGCCACCCTTCGCCGTGACGATGTGTTGATAGATGGCGGCGGCCTTGAAGGTGGCCTTGAGAAACTTCCCGGCTGCGTTTTCAACCTCCGCCCGGGTGATCTCGAACGGGCGGGCAATGCCAGCGATCGAGACGGTGCCGACGAGTTCCGGGTGACGGTCGATGAAGGCGGCGATTTCAACGGGTTCGGCGGCCTCACCGATGTCATCGGCGACGTCGAGCGTGAAGAAATCGCAGGGAGCGACGAAGCGGTCCACGGTGGAGAGGTTGATGTGGTCGGCATCCAGCAGGTATTCGCCGGTCCAACCGAGGTCAGCAACGGCCTTGTCAGCGGCCTGGCGGGTCTGGATGGGCTCCGAGCCGATGATGTTGTGCTCGCGGTTCGACTTGTTCCAGACGGGCGTGATGTCGATGCCGAGTTTCCTGGCTTCGATGAAGGCGGTGAGCTGGGCGTGCGCGCCGTTGGCGAAACGGTCGCCGACGCCGAAGGTGAATTTTGGGCAGGTTTTCATATGGGATTACCGGACTTCGATGATGGCCTTGATCGCGCCGAGTGCGGGATCGGTGAATTTTCCAAATTCCGCCGGAACGTCCTCGAAACGGATGCGATGGGTGATCCAGAGGCCGGTGTTGATTTTTCCGTCCCGGATCAGCTGGATGATGTTGTCGAAATCCTCAGGCATCGCGTTGCGTGATGCCAGCAACGTGATTTCACGGCGGTGGAAAACCGGAGCGTGTGGGAATGTCAGATCAGAGGTGGTGATGCCGACGTAAACGACCCGGCCGGTGAAGGCGGCGTAGTCGAAGCAGGTGGACATCGACTTGGGATTGCCGGTGGCGTCGATGACGACATCGGCGAGTTGGCCGCTGGTGATTTTCTCAAGTTCGGCGAGGTGCGAGCCATCCGCCTGGAAGGCGATCGCATGCTGGATACCGAGGTTTTTCCGGCAGAAATCCAGACGGCTCCCGACCATGTCCATGACGATGGTTTTCACATCCATCAACTTGAGGAATTCCAAACAGGCGAGGCCGATGGGACCCGCACCGATGACCAGCACGGTCTCACCGGGCATGGGATTTCCCCGCTGGACGGCGTGACAGCCGATGGCGAGCGTCTCGACGAGTGCGAGCTGGTCGTAGGCAAGGTCGTTGCCCGGATGCAGCTTGCGGGCGGGAACCGCGAAGATTCCCTTGCGCAGGCCGCCGTTGTTATGGACGCCGATGACCTGGACGCCAGGGCAGCAGTTGGAATTCCCCTTTCGCGATGCCGGGGAAGCCGGGTCGTTGACGTAAGGTTCCAACGAGCACTTGTCGCCGGGCTTCACGTTCGCCACGTCATCCGCCACGGCGACAACCTCCAGACCCAGTTCATGGCCGGGCGTGCGTGGATAGGCGAAGAAGGGAAATCTCCCGAGATAACAGGAGATGTCCGTGCCGCAGATGCCCATGCGGTGGGTGCGGACGAGCGCTTCGCCCGGGCCGGGCGAGGCAGGCTCCGGAAGATCGACGATGTTGATTTCCTCCGCTGCGGTGAATTGAATGGCTTGCATCAATTATTCTCGGGAAGACCTTCGAGATGACCGATGTTTTTGACAGGCGCGAAGATGGCTTGCACCTCGGCCAGCAAACCGCGGTCGATCGGTTGTTCAAGCCACTCGGCCCATTTGCGGATGTTCACCGGATTGGCGGATCCGGCGATGGTGGTGGCGAGGCCGGAATGTTCGCAGGAAAACTGGAGCGCGAGCCGGGCGATGTCCACGCCGCGATCCGCGCAGAGTTTTGCGGCGGCGCGGGCGGCGGTCTTGACCTCGTCGGGCTCCTTGAGCCAGACGGGCAGCGGCGCATTGGTTAGAAGTCTTGCGGAAAACGGCCCGGCATTCATTGCGCCAATGTTTTTCGCTTTGAGGCGCGGCAGGAGCTCATCGACGAATGAGGTGTTCTGCAGCGTGTAGCGGTTGTAGCAGAGCACGCAGTCGATATCATCCTCCACATGGTCGAGCACGGTATGGAAGGTCTTGAGCGGGTAGCAGGAAAACCCGACGGCGCGGACTTTGCCCTCTCGCTTGAACTTGAGGACGGCGGGCAGGGTTTCCTCCCAGATCTGCTGGAGCGGCACGAATTCAACGTCGTGCAGCAACAAGACATCGAGATGGTCGGTGCCGAGACGCTGGAGCGAAACGTGCAAGGATTCCTCGACGCGCTTGGCGGAAAAGTCGAAATGAATGTCCGAATAGCGTCCGAGCTTGGTGCCTAGCAGGTATTTTTCCCGCGGGATTCCTCTTAGGCCGAGGCCTAGCATGATTTCCGACATGCCGCGGCCGTAAAAGGGCGAGGTGTCGATGAAATTCATGCCGAGGTCGATGGCGGTCTGCGTCGAAAGCATCGCCTCTTCAAGAGTGATTGAGCGGAACTCCGCGCCAAGCGAGGAGGCTCCGAATGAGAGGATGGGCAGGTCGATTCCGGTTTTGCCGAGTGGGCGTGTCTTCATCTTAATGCAGTGAGCGGATGGAGGAAATCGTCTGGCGGGCGGCGGTTTCGGAATCGGGCAGCGGCAAAATTTCGGCGGAGAGATAGCCTGAGTAGTGGATTTCCCGCAGTGCGGCAATCACCCGATCGGGGGCGGTGTGGCCGAAGCCCATCGCCTGCCGGTTGGAGTCGGCGAAATGCACATGGCCGATGTGGCGCGCGGCCTCGCGGATGGCGGCGGCGAGATCACTCTCTTCGATGTTCATGTGGAAGAGATCAGCGAGCAGGACGACGTTTTTCAAGTCATGGGATTCAAGGAATTTCGCGGCGTCGGCCAACCGGTTGAAGAGATTGGTTTCATAGCGGTTGAGCGGCTCGTAAATGAACGGCACGCCGTAGGATGCCGCGCTTTGGCCACAATGCCGGAGACCGGCGGCGAGCAAATCGAGCGAGCCCCGCCCCTGCATCGAACCGAGGATCGCCGGGGCGCCAAGCTGACCGCCGAAGTCGATCATCGAGAAGACGAAATCGAGCGCC
>JBGSUP010000261.1:0-3181 GCA_041753485.1 Akkermansiaceae bacterium | reverse complement strand
TGACAAGCCCGCTGGATCGCCGCCTCGCGCGCGGCGATGCGCTGGCTGAGCAGTTCGGGCTCGCTCGTGAAACAATGGGGACAGCTTTTCCCCTGCACATGGCGCGGGTCCTCTTGATCGGCGGCATCCAGCGGCGCGAGGCAGGCGAAGCACACCGCGTGATCGGATTCGCACAAGGCGGGATCCACCCCGACGCGTTGGTCGAAGACGAAACAATCGCCTTGGTAGTGATCGCCGCCGCATTCCTCGAAGTATTTGAGGATGCCGCCATCGAGTTGATAGATCGAGCGGAAGCCCTCCATCTCCATGAACGGCCCCGCCTTCTCGCAGCGGATGCCGCCGGTACAGAACATCACCACCGGCTGGTCCTTGAGCTCCGCCGGAAGCTTACGAACCGCCTCCGGAAACCCGCGGAAGGTCTGGATGTTCGGATCAATCGCGCCCTTGAAAGTGCCGAGTTTCACCTCGTAGTCATTGCGCGTGTCGAGCAAGGTCACCGGTTTCCCCTCGTCCAGCCAGCGCTTGAGTTCTTTGGGAGCGATCTTCGGCGAGGTGTAATCCGCCGGACGCACCGCCTCTACCCCGAAAGAAATGATTTCCTTTTTGAGCCGCACCAGCATCCGGTTGAAGGGCTGGGAATCGCTGAGACTCACTTTCGGCGTGAGATCTTCCAAACCGGGAATGGACCGCAGCCTGGCAAGCAAGCGGTCGATCGGGTCCGCTGCTCCGGCGACAAACAAATTGATGCCCTCGGTGCTCAGCAGGATCGTGCCTTTCAGACCCCATGCCTCGCAGGATCCTTTCAACTCCTCCCTCAATCCCTTGAGTCCGGACAGTTCGGCGAACCGATAAGTCGAAATGTTGGTGACGGCGGACACGGCGGGAAAACAGCATGAAAAGACCGATCCGGGCAAGCGAAAGCCCGCCCTCACTCCTTATGAAAGACGATTTGGCCCTGTTCGGTGTCGGCCTGGATCAGGTCGCCATCGGTGAATTTCCCATCGAGCACGTCAAGGCTGAGCGGATCGAGCAGCAGGTGCTGGATGGCGCGTTTCAGGGGGCGCGCGCCATAGACGGGATCGTAGCCCTGGTTGCCGAGGAATTCCTTGGCGCTTTCCGTTAGAGCAAGGGCCAGCCCCTGCTTGGCGAGGCGCTTGCGGACGCGGTCGAGCTGGAGATCGACGATGGTGGTGATCTCCTCGCGCTGGAGGCGGTCGAAGATGATGATTTCGTCGATCCGGTTGAGAAACTCGGGGCGGAAATGGCCGCGCAGAGCCTCGGTGACCTTGGCTTCGCGTTGTTCGGCGTTTTCCTCGTGCAGGATGAACTGCGAGCCGATGTTGGATGTGAGAATGATCACCGTGTTGCGGAAATCCACCGTGCGGCCCTGGCCATCGGTGATGCGGCCGTCGTCGAGCACTTGCAGCAGGACGTTGAAGACATCGTGGTGGGCCTTTTCGATTTCGTCAAAAAGCACAACACAATAGGGCTTGCGGCGCACGGCTTCGGAGAGTTGGCCCCCCTCTTCATAGCCGACGTATCCGGGCGGCGCGCCGATCAAGCGGGCGACGCTGTGTTTCTCCATGTATTCGGACATGTCGATGCGGATCATGGCACCCTCGTCATCGAAGAGAAACTCGGCGAGCGCTTTGGACAACTCGGTCTTGCCGACGCCGGTGGGGCCGAGAAAGAGGAACGAGCCGATCGGCCGGTTCCCATCCTGCAGGCCGGCGCGGGCGCGGCGCACCGCGTTGGCAACCGCGGTGATAGCCTTCTTCTGGCCCACGACGCGCGCACCAAGCCGTTCTTCCATGTGCACGAGTTTTTGTTTTTCACCCTCCTGGAGGCGGTTCACGGGGATGCCGGTCCACGAGGAAACCACGCGCGCGATGTCCTCCTCAGTGACTTCCTCCTTGAGCATCGCGCCGTTTTTCTGGAGTTCGGCGAGCCGGTCCTTGGCCAATTCCAGGGTTTTGGTGGCTTCGGGCAAGTCGCCGTAGTTGATCTGCGAAGCTCTCGTGAGATCGCCAATGCGTTGCGCGCGCTCGGTTTCCCCTTTCAGGGTTTCGATCTTCTCCTGGGCGTCTCGCACTTGGTCAATGATCGCCTTTTCGTTGCGCCACTGGGCCATCAGCCCCGAGGATTGTTCGCGCAGATTCGCCTGCTCTTCCCGCACTTTTTCGAGGCGGGCGGCGGACGCTTTGTCGGTCTCTTTTTCCAGGGCTTTCTTCTCCATTTCGAGTTGGAGGATCTGGCGCTCGAGCACATCGATCTCGGTGGGCATCGAATCGAGCTCGATCTTAAGGCGCGAGGCGGCTTCATCGATGAGATCGACGGCCTTGTCGGGCAGAAACCTGTCGGAGATGTAACGGTCTGATAGAGTGGCGGCGGCGACGATGGCGCCGTCCTGGATGCGCACGCCGTGGTGGACTTCGTAGCGCTCCTTGAGGCCGCGCAGGATGGCGACCGTGTCCTCGACGGAAGGCTCGCCAACCATCACCGGTTGGAAGCGGCGTTCGAGGGCGGCGTCCTTTTCGATGTGCTTGCGGTATTCATCGAGTGTGGTGGCCCCGATGGCATGAAGTTCACCGCGGGCGAGTTGGGGTTTTAGAAGATTCGAGGCGTCCACCGCGCCTTCGGCGGCACCGGCTCCAACGATGGTGTGGAGTTCGTCGATGAAGAGGATGATCTTGCCCTCGGCATCGGTCACGTCCTTGAGAAAGGCCTTGAGACGGTCTTCAAATTCACCACGGAACTTCGCGCCTGCGAGCATCGCACCGAGATCCATCGAGATGACGGATTTGTTTTTCATCGAGTCCGGGACGTCACCGGAAACGATGCGGCGCGCGAGGCCCTCGACGATGGCGGTCTTGCCGACGCCGGGCTCGCCAATCAGCACCGGGTTGTTCTTGGTGCGGCGGGAAAGGACTTGCAGGACGCGGCGGATCTCGTGATCGCGGCCGATAACGGGGTCGATCTTGCCTTCCCTGGCGCGGGCCGTCAGATCGGTGCCGTATTTTTCGAGGGTTTGGTATTTCCCCTCCGGATTCTCATCGGTGACTTTCTGCGAACCGCGAAGGCTCTTTACAGCTTCCAGCGCCTTCCGCTTGTCGAGACCGGCCGCCTTGAGCAGCTTGCCGGCCGGCGAATCGCCCTCCATCGCGCCGAGGATGAAATGCTC
>JBGSUP010000260.1:0-2127 GCA_041753485.1 Akkermansiaceae bacterium | reverse complement strand
CGCGTCGCCCGGGCTTGCGCTGATGGCGCGACCCCGCTGGTCGTGGACGACTCCGCCACCGGCCCATTCAACGTGGACGCGCTGCGCTTCGCCGATGTGGTCACCGGTAGCCTCACCAAGTGGCTTTCCGGCGAGGGCGATGTGATGGCCGGCATGGCCGCCGTGCGCGCGGATTCTCCGCTCGCGGAATCCCTGATTGCCTCGCTGAGCACGGATGCCGCCGAGGGCGCTCCGCTCTACATCGGCGATGCCGAAGTCCTGCTTTCCAATCTCAAGGGCTACTCGAAGCGCATGAAAGCCGTCAATGCAAGCGGCCTGGAGCTCGCCGCATGGTTGGCGGCCCACCCCGCCGTGGCTCAGGTCTGGCACCCCTCGCTGAGCACCCGCGAGAACTACGATGCCGTGCGCCGTGAGACCGGCGGTTATGGCGGACTGCTCTCATTCGTCCTCAAGAACCCGAAAAAAACCGGCAGGATGTATGACGCGCTGCGCTTGTGCAAGGGCCCCAGTTTCGGCACCCCGTTCACCCTGGTCTGCCCCTATGTCATGCTCGCGCATTATCACGAACTTGAATGGGCCGAGGCCTGCGGCGTCCCGGCGCACCTGTTGCGCGTCTCCTGCGGGCTCGAACCGATCGCCTCCATCAAGGCGGCCTTTGAGGAGGCCCTGCTGCGTTGTTAGAGCCGACTGGCGCGCTCGCGCCGGGAAAGGGCGTCTTCCGGCCGTGGCTGGCATCCAACCCGCCTGCGTGGTTGCGGTCGGAGCTTCCTCTGCTAAGCTTCCGCCGTCTGCCGCCAGCCACATCCCCTCTCCGCATGATCGGTCTCGCCCTAAAAATGCTCTTCGGCGACACCGCCAAATACCTGATGCTGGTGGCGGGTTTGTTTTTCGCCACCTTCCTCATCGTCCAGCAGGCCTCCGTCTTCTGCGGATTGATGATGTGGACGACTTCCACGCTCAAAAACGTCGGCGCGCCGATTTTCGTGGTCGAGGAACGCGTCGAGCAGATCAACGAGATCAATCCCCTGCGCGACACCGATGTCTCGCGGGTGCGCTCGGTTTCCGCCGTGCGCTGGGCGATGCCGCTCTACTCCGGCATCCAACGCATCCGCCTCAACAGCGGCAGTTTCAAAACCGTGCAATTGATCGGCATCGACGCCGCCTCGCTGGCCGGTGGCCCCGTGCGCATGGTGGCGGGCAGGCTTGAGGATCTCCGCCTGCCCAACACCGTGGTGATCGATGAACTTGCCGTCAGCCGCTTTTCGGAAGACAAGCAGCATCCAATCGGGATCGGCGATCGGTTCGAGATCAACGACATCGAGGCCCGCGTGGTGGGCGTTTGCGAGGCAATGCGGTCATTCACCGGCGGCCCGTATCTGTGGACCACCTACGAGCGGGCGCTGCAATACACCCCCGCCTCGCGGAAAATGCTCTCGGCCGTGATCGCCGCGCCTGCCGAGGGCTTCACCGCCGCGGAGACGGCCGCGGAAATCACCCGCGCCACCGGTTTGCGCGCCTACGTCAACGAGGGCTTCGGCGACAACCCGAAAGACTTCAACACCTCCACCGTCTGGTGGTATGTCAAGAACACCGGCATCCCGATTTCCTTCGGCACCACCGTGGTCATCGGCTTCATTGTCGGCGTCGCCATCGCCTGCCAGACCTTCTATGCCTTCGTGCTCGACAACCTCAAGCACCTGGGCGCTCTCAAGGCGATGGGCATGACCAATTTCCGCCTCAGCCTGATGCTCTTCATCCAGTCCGCCACCGTCGGGATGATCGGTTTCGGCATCGGGCTGCTCGCCACTTCGGCGTTCGCCTATGTCTCCATCGAAAACCAGCAACCGCCCTTTGTGATGCCCTGGCAGATTCCCGTGGTTGCTTTCGTGGTCATCCAGCTCATCTGCATGCTTGCGGCGCTGTTAGGAGTCATCCGCCTCAGCTTTTACGAACCCGCCATGGTTTTCCGCGCATGACGCCGTCTAACGGGCAATTGGTGGTGGAGGTGCGCGCCGTCGAAAAGCACTTCGGCGACGGTCCGGACCGCATCCACGCGCTGCGCAAGGTGAGCCTCCAGGCCTATGCCGGCGAGATTCTCATGCTCGTCGGCCCGTCCGGCTGCGGCAA
>JBGSUP010000259.1:0-12123 GCA_041753485.1 Akkermansiaceae bacterium | reverse complement strand
GTCGTGCTCGACCATGCCGTCGTGGTATTCATCGCCGCTGGGTCCGCTGATGCCGGTGTGCTCTTCCTTGACGTGGGTGCGGAAGTGCATGCGGGTGCCGTTCCACCAACAGAAGAAGGGCTTGCCCTCCTTGTTCATGCGGGTGATGAAGTCCTTGGCGGCGGCGAGCGTTTCCTCGTCGATGGTTTCCATGCGCTTCTTGGTGAGCGGACCGAGGTTCTCGATGGTCTGGCCGCCTTTGCCATCGGCGATGCTCTTGATGACACCGCGCGGGCCGAAGGTTTCGAGGAATGTCTTGCCGTTGGCGAGTTTCATGTCGCGCGGGTAGTCGCGGTTCTCCGGTTCTTCCTCGGCGTTGAGGTGATAGAGGCTACCGATGAACTCGTCGAAGCCGTGCACGGTGGGCAGGTGCTCATCGCGATCGCCCTGGTGGTTTTTGCCGAATTGCCCGGTGGCATAACCCTGGCTTTTCAAGATGGTGGCCATGGTCACGTCGGCCTTCTGCCAGCCTTGCGGGGCGTTGGGCATGCCGACTTTCGTCATGCCGGAGCGAACAGGAACGGAGCCGCTAATGAAGGCGGCGCGGCCCGCGGTGCAGGATTGCTGGGCGTAGTAGTCAGTGAATGCGACACCTTCGCGAGCGACGCGGTCGATGTTCGGCGTCTTGTAGCCCATCATGCCGCGGTTGTTGTGGCTGATATTCCAGGTGCCGATGTCGTCACCCCAGATCACGAGGATGTTGGGTTTCCTGGTTTGGGCGGAGGCGATGGCCGCAAGGGCGATCGCGCCGCAGATGGCGGTTTGGAGCATTCGATTTGGTTTCATGATGATATGCGTCTGGAATTTTGGGTTGGAAAGATTCAGGCTTTGTCTTTTCCGCCGGAGATAAATGGATAAACGATGCCGGCGAGAGCGGCACCGGCGATGGGAGCCAGCCAGAAGAGCCAGAGCTGGGAAATGTAGGCTCCACCTGCGAAAAGAGCGGGTGCGGTGCTGCGGGCGGGGTTCACCGAGAGATTGGTGACCGGGATGCCGATGAGATGGATCAGCGTGAGACCGAGGCCGATGGCGATGGGTGCAAAACCCTTGGGCGCACGTTTGTCGGTGGCACCGAGGATGATGAGCAGGAAGAAGAAAGTGAGCACGATTTCCGCGACAAGCGCTGCGACCATCGAGTATTTCCCGGGCGAGAGATCACCGAAGCCGTTGGAGGCGAAACCAGCCGAAGCATCGAAGCCAGCTTTTCCGCTGGCGATTAGGTAGAGGACTCCTGCTCCGGCGATGCCGCCGAGCACTTGGGCAATGATATAGGGAATGGCTTCCGATGCCGGATGGCGGCCGCCGACGACCAGGCCGACGGTTACGGCTGGATTGAGGTGGCAGCCGGAGATGTGGCCGATGGCGTAGGCCATGGTCATCACCGTGAGGCCGAAGGCGAGGGAGACGCCGACGAAGCCGATGCCGAGGTTGACGGGCGTGTCGTCGCCAGCGAGGAACATTGCCGCGAGGACCGCGCTGCCGCAGCCGCCGAAGACAAGCCAGAAGGTGCCGAAGAACTCGGCGAGTGTTTTGTGTTTCAGTGTCATGGTGTGTGGGGTTGGTTGGTTATGGAGAATTGCGTGAGTCTGGAAACTGGCTGCGCACGGCGGCAAGCAGATCGGCGGTGGCGAATGGCTTGGTGAGATAGGCTGCCGCGCCGGCTTTGCGCGCCTTCTCGCGGCAGTGCGGCCGGTCCTGGCCGGTGATGAACACCACGGGCAGGTGAATGCCGCGTTTCGTCAACGATTCGTGCAGTTCGAAGCCCGACAGCCCTGGCAGTTGGACATCGAGAATCAGGAAGTTCGCGTCCTCCAGCGCATCCGATGCCAGAAACTCTTCGGCGGAGGAGAAGCAGCGGTTCGGCAGCGCCGCCGCACCACAAAGCCGCCCGACGGCCTGCCTCATGGCGGGGTCGTCATCGACGATGGCGATTTGGGAACTCTGCGCGACCATGCGGCGAAACATGAAAGCCCGGACCGGATTGCGGAATTGTCACTTGGGGCGGAATGGCTACCCTTTGGTGAGGTGTTCAAACGATTTCCGCGGCGATGCTAACAAGCTCCGGCAACGAGGCCGCCGCCATCTTGTGCATGACTTGCGCGCGGTGCGCCTTGACGGTTCGCTCGGCACAACCGAGATCGGCGGCGATCATTTTGTTAGGTTGTCCCGCCACCACGCGGCGCAAGACTTCCCGTTCGGTGGGGGTGAGCGTGGCTTCGCGGCGCAGCAGTTCCCGCTGCCGCTCACCGGCTTGCCACGACGTTTGCTCGGCCTCCAGCGCGGCGGAGACGGTTTTCAGCAAATCCTCGCGCCGCACCGGCTTGGTCAGAAAATCGAAGGCACCGTTTTTAACCGCCTGCACGCTCATCGGAATGTCGCCATTGCCTGTTAGAAAAACCACCGGTAGTGTTTCGCCCTGGCGGACGAGGGCCTGGTGGAGTTCGAGACCGGTCGGTCCGCCCGGCATCCGCACATCGAGCAGAAGGCAACCGCGCATGGCACCGTTGCGTGCCATCAGGAATTCCGCGGCGGATGCGTAACCGCGGACCTCATGTCCGGCCGCGCGCAGCAGCCTTGAAAGCGCGGTGCGCAGCGCCTCGTCATCATCCACCAGATGCACCGCAGGCGATTCATCGGAGGGCGGGTTTTGCGAAACACGACTCATGGGATTGGGGGAAGGATCAGATGAAAACAGGCGCCTCCACCGGGAGGATTCAGCGCTTGGAGTTTACCGCCGTGAGACTCCGCAATCGAGCGCGAGAGTGCAAGCCCGAGGCCCATGCCATCGCTTTTGGTGGTGAAGAAATTCTCGAAAATCCGCTCCATCAGATCGGGCGGGATGCCCGGTCCGGAGTCGCAGACCGAAATATCCACCATGCCGTCATCCGTCAGGGCCACGGCCATGCGGATGTGCCGGTTGTCCTGCGCGACATCCTGCAGGCTGTCCATCGCATTCAAGAGCAGGTTCAACAGGATCTGCTCGATACGCGCCTTTTCGCCGCACAGCTGCGGCAGGTTTTCCGCAACATCACAATGGAGTGAAATCAAGCGCCTCCGGCAGTCGTGACGAACCATGGCCGCCACGCCCTGCGCCAACTCGCCCGGATGGAGCGACACCATGCGCGTTTCCCCTTGGGTGACCATCGATCGAACCTGGCGGATCACCTCGCTGGCGCGCATGTCGTCACGGCGGATGTCGGAAAGGATCTCGCGGATTTCATCGAGCGGAGGCGCCGGCAGATCCATGAGCATCGCCGCGGCATCGGCGTTGCTGAGGATCGCGCCCAGCGGCTGGTTGACCTCATGGGCGATGGAGGCGGTGAGTTCGCCCAGCATGCCGAGGCGCGAGGCTTGCCGGAGTTTCTCGCGGGCTTCCTCCGCTTCCTGCGTATCGGTGATGTCCTTGGCCATGGAGAGATAACACGGCTCGCCGTGAAGCTTCACGAGTTCGGTGGACACGCTGAGCAGGCGGCGCTTGCCATTCGGCATGCGCAGGCGTTGCTCCAAATCGCGCAGCGCCTTGCCGGATGCGAGATATTCGAGATAGCGCTGGTCGCCGGAACCTTCAAATCCGAAACCCAGTTCCAGATGCGTATGGCCCAGGGCCTCGTCGCGCGAAACCCCGGTGGTGCGTTCCCATGCCGGGTTGGCATCGATGATCCGGCCGTCGGACTGGCGGATCACGCTGATCGAAACCGGGCTTGCCGCAAAAACCTTGGAGAAACGCGATTCCGAAAGCTGCTTCTCGTTTTCCGCCCGCCGCTGGCGGGTGCGCGCGGCAAGCAGGCCGATGATCAAGGCGGATTGCAACAGCAGCGCGGCGGCGCCCGTGAGAACAGCCGGCCGGTGCGCCTCCCACAGCGAGGGTTGGCGGAAGCGGATTTCGGCATCGTCGGGCAGGTTGCGCTTGTTCCATCCGTGGTGCCGCATGGCCCGCTCGTCGATGATCCACCGCGGTTTGCCCGGAGGCAGAATGCCAATGGATTCCGCGTCCTCACCCTCCACCACCCTGCGGGCGATGGCACCGATGGCCCGGCCCTCCTCCTCGAACGGCATCATCGTCCCGCCCATGACTCCGGTGCCGACATAGGTTTCGTAATAGCAAAGCACCGGCACGGAGGATTTTTCCGCCAGCCAGCCGGCCACGCTGCGCGGCAACAGGGAGCGCCCATCCGGCGTTTGGAAATAGGAGAGATAGATCACCAGCGAATCCTCCGGCAGTTTTGAAACCCGGTCTAACAAATCATCCAGCGGTTCTCCAAGCGATGACCCGATCTCGTAGCGTCCCTCGTAGGGCGCGGCCTGCGCCAGCGCCTGCTCATGCCGTGCCCGGTCGAATTCCGCCGCCCCGGAAACCAGCAGGACCCTGCGGACGTCCGCCCGCATTTCCGGCAACTGGCCCATCAGCGGGGCTATCGACCAATCCATCGGCCGTCCCGTCAGATCACGCCGATCTGCAAGAGTGTCGATTTTTCCCGTGTCCATCCCACCAAACACAATCGGCGTTCCGGGGAAAAGCAAATCACGCCGTTGCATCAGGAAGTCCAGCGCCTGCGGGCCGACGGCGATCCATGCGACCGGCGGAGTATCGCGATGACGGTCGCGCAGGAATTCCTCCATGGTGGCCGATTGCTCCGGGCTGGGGAAGCGGACGGCATCGAGAAACTCGGCGAACAAATCCACGGATGAGGTTCTCCCGCCATCCTCAAAGGCGCTTCGCAGGCCTTTTTCCATTTCCTGGTTCGCGGGCAGCAATCGGTCATTGGAAAACAGGACCAGCACCCGCGGCCTGGTGGTCCCGGGGCTGGGACCTGCCTGCAAGATTGATGCCATGGCGCACGCCAGCAGGCTGGCACACCGGCCGGCAGGCATCATCACCCTTCTCTCGCACCGCATGCAGCAGGATCGTAGCGAAACGGACGCCCGATGCAATTCCAACCGGGGCGGCTGTCGGAGAGCCTTGTGGCCGTGGACCGGCGATCATCACACACGGGTCCTGATGGTTCATTCCGCCGGGTATCTGCATGTCTGGACCCAGAAGCAGGCTCTCAGGCTCGATTCTGTGACCAGCCTCAAGGAAGTCTGGTGGCAAAACGCTGATCAGCCAATCGGGATGGCTGATTCCCGGAGTTGACCAAACGGGAGAGGGGATCATGATTCTGCGCAGGATCATTGCAAACAGGACGCGAAATCATGTTAGAACCTCAGGATCATTTCACGGATTTCCTGGTCGTCGGCGCGGGCATGAGCGGAGTCGCGGCAGCCTCCCAACTCGCGCGGGCCGGGCGGCGGGTGATGGTGGTGGAAAAAGGCCGTGGCGTGGGCGGACGGATGGCCACCCGCCGGATCGGCGGGGCGGTCTTCGATCATGGAGCGCAATTCATCACGGCGCGCAGCGAACGGTTTGCGCGTGGCATGCAGGAATGGAGCGGGCAGGATGTGGTGCGCGAATGGTGCCGCGGTTTCGCCAACCAGGCCGACGGCCATCCCCGCTGGCGCGGGAATCCCGGAATGACGGCGCTACCCCGCTTCCTGGCGCGGGGAATCGAGGTGTCGTTGGAGACACGCATTGTTTCCATCGCCCTGGAGGAAACCCGTTGGAAGGTGGCGCTCGAGAATGGCGGTTTGATCAGCAGCGCCGCCGTGGTGCTCACCGCGCCGGTGCCGCAGTCGCTGGCCCTGCTCGATGCGGGGGGCTTTGCCGCGCCGGCGGATTTGAGAAAACGGCTGGATGGGATTCAATACGAACGCTGCCTGGCGGTATTGGCGCTGCTCGATGGTCCAAGCGGCATGCCGCCGCCGGGTGGCATGGCTTTTGAACATGGCCCGCTCGCGTGGCTGGCGGACAACCAGCTCAAAGGCATCTCGCCGGTGCCCTGTGTGACGTTGCACGCCAGCCATGACTTCAGCTTGGCGCATTGGGAGACGGACCGGAAGGAGGCGGCGCATGAGCTGCTGCAAGCCGCCGCGCCGTGGATCCGTGCGGGGGTGAAGGAGTCCCAGACGCACGGCTGGCTCTACAGCAAGCCGCGGCAAGTGCATGAAGATGCCTGCGCCCTGCTCCACGAGGCACCGCCGCTGGTCATCGCGGGCGACGCATTCGCCGGTCCCAAGGTCGAGGGGGCCGCCCTCTCGGGTTGGGCGGCTGCGGAAAGGGTGATGGAGGCCATTTCGAAATCAGCCTGAACGCGCGATGCGTGTGATAGTGAACATCCTGCTTCACCCGGTAGCGCCGCCTTGCTGATGCCCGCCTCATCCGCCACCGTTCCGGGCATGGTGAACCGCCCGGAGACGCGGGCGCCGATGATGAGCGGCTCGCAAGCGGTTTCTATGACAACTTCGCGACGAAATGGGGATTTTCGGGCTGAAGGCAACACCTGTCAGGCAGACAGGGAGTGGGTTGGCCAACCTGCTCTGAGGTTTTGTGAGCCACCTGGCCGGGTTCCGCTTGTGGTTCAAATGAGCGGATTCTGACAAGGTTGTAATCCAAATCCACAAAGCCGGTTCATGCGGCGTAGGTTCAATCAATTGTGAAGCGCCACTACGGAGCTCATCAAATCAATCCAAACCGCACGAATCAAACATCATGAAAACCATTCAAATCACCACATGGATCGCCATCGCGTTGCTGGGCGCCGGCAGCGCATCAGCACAAAGCAAGCAAGGCTGCCGCGGTGCGGGATACGGCGGACCGCCGCAAACCGACCAGGAACGCGCTGTCCGCCAGGTACAACGCCAACAGGCAAACGGCGGCGCACGCCGCGGACAAGGTCAGACGATCGCTCGTGCCGAAGGTCCAGCCGAGCTCATCCGCCTATATGAAGACGAAATCCTTGCCCACGACTTGTATGTCGCGCTGGGCGAAAAATTTCCGGATGTGATGCCGCTGCGCAATATCCCCCGCTCCGAGAAACTCCATCGCGAGGCCATGGCTGCGGTGCTCGAGGCCGAGGGCATCCCGTTGCCTCAACCGCCCGAGGGACGCCGATTCGTCTCGGCAGGCTTGGATGAAATCCACGCCAAATGGCTGGCCGAAGGTGAGCGGTCCGCTGCGGACGCCTGCCGTGTGGGAGTGCGCCTGGAAGATCATGATATAGCGGAACTGCGGCACGCCCAAACGGGTTTCCCGAAGCACAAAAACGTGCTTGGCCAGCTCGAAGCCGCATCCAACAACCACCTCCGCGCCTTTCACCGCAATCTAACCGCTCGCGGCGGGCAATACACCCCCGAAGCCTTGCCAGATGCAGAACTCAAAGCGATCCTCAATGACACCGGCAACGGTGGTGGTTGTGACGTGACATCCGGAACCGGCGGCTGCGGCAAGGGTGTGGGTTGCGGCGGTCAATGCCCGCCAAACGGCGCGGGCAACGGCAACGGGATGCGCAACGGCAACGGGATGCGCAGGGGTGGCGGGCGCTGAACGCCAGTTCATCCATCCGAAAAGCGGGAATCTCCACCTGACATGAGTGGCAGGCTGGCCCGCAAACGAAGCAGAAAGCCGGTCCATCCGGGCCGGCTTTCATGCAACTCCAGCTCGCCACCGTGGGCCCTGACGATTTCACGCGCCAGACTGAGGCCGAGGCCGAGCCCGTCCACTTGCCTGTGGCGGGCGGCGTCCACGCGGTGAAAGCGGGTGAAGACCCGGTCCTTGTCCGCTTCGGGGATGCCGGGGCCGGAGTTGCCGATGGTGAAAAACGCCTGGTTTTGCCGCAACTCGAGAGTCGCAAGAAGTTTGCCGCCGGGTTCGTTGTATTTCACGGCGTTGACCAGCAGATTGAGCAGTGCGGTTCGGAGCAAGGCCGGGTCGGCCTGCACCACGATGCCGGGAGTGATTTTCACGTCGAATTCCAACTGTGTCTCCTCCGCAAGCACGCGGACGTCCTCAAGGATTTCCTCCAACATGGATGCCAGATCCACGCGTTCGAGCACCGGCTTGAGCTGGCCGGCATCGGCACGGGCGAGCAGGAGCAATCCGGTGGTGATGGTTTTGAGCCGTTGGGTTTCCTCCAGCAGATTGCCAAAAACCTGTTGTTCTTGAGAGCCGGGAAGAGCGTCCTGAAGGGCGTTTTCCAGCTCACCTTGCATGATGGCGAGCGGAGTTCTCAGTTCATGCGATGCGTCCGCGCTGAAGCGGGTGGCTTGCTGAAAACTGCGTTCCAAGCGGTCCATCATGCGGTTTAGGACCGTGATGACCCGGCTGATTTCCGGATCCTCGTGGGAAAGCGGGATTCGTTGGTCGAGCCCGCTAGCGGTGATCCGCTCGGCGGTGCTGGCGATCACCCGCATCGGCCGCAGCGCGCGCCCGGCAACAATCCATCCGCCGAGGCCGATGAGGAAAAGTGCAAGCGGCAGAGCCATGAAAAACACGTCCCGCAGGCGGTCCAACTCATCATGCGACTGGCGGGCATTCAGTCCGATGATCAGAGTGGTCTCCTCCGTGCCCAGGATGCCGAGTCGCCACTCATCGCTGGCGGTGGTGATGGTCTGGAACTTCGGGATCTTGGTGAAAACGGCCGGCCCGCCACCCATTCCCATTCCCATCCCCCGCCCCGGGCCACCCCACCCGCGCCCGTCGCGCGAACCACCACCGTCGTTAGCCTTGCCTGCCGCGGGCGCGGCCTGCGGGTCATCGGTTAGATTTCCATCAATCTGACCGGGATCAAATCCTTCCGGCCAGCCATCCGAGGCATAAAGAACCTTTCCCCGTGCGTCTTTCACCGCGAGAAGGATCTGGTCGCGGTGGTTTTCCCCGAAGATGAAGCCGAGGCTTTCATCGAGTCGTTCATAGTCCCGGCCGCTGGCGATCCATCCCGGATGACGCGTGCCAAGCGAGCGGATCTCCGTATCCAGGCTTTCCATTTTCTGGTGCGAAATCATCACAAACGCCGTGATGCCGAAACCGATTAACACCACTCCGGAAATCAACGTGGAGAGCAAGGCGATCTTGATGCGGACGGGAAGAGGTTTCATGCGTCGGGTCTCATGCGGTAGCCCACGCCGCGGATGGTTTCGATCAATTTCACCTCGCTCTCACCGTCCAATTTCTTGCGGAGGCGCTGGATGTAAACCTCCACCAGATTGGTTCCCGGATCGAAATCATAGTTCCACACCCGCTCACAGATTTGCGCCCGCGTCAGCACCCGGCCCGGTGACCTTGCGAAGTGTTCCAACAGTTCAAACTCGCGGGCGGTCAGATCGATTTTACGCCCTCCCCGCGTCACTTCGCGGGTGAGCAGGTTCACGCTGAGATCGGCGACGGCAAGGATGCTCCGGCTCGCGCCCGAGGCACGACGCGTCACGACATGCAGGCGGGCGATGAGCTCCTCAATGTAAAACGGCTTGGTAAGATAGTCATCGGCCCCGAGGTTGAGTCCTTCGAGCCGCTCGTTGAGTTCGCTGCGGGCAGTGAGCAGGATGACCGGCACCGACATCCGTCGTTCCCGCAGATTGCGCAGGATGCTCAGGCCGTCTTTTCCCGGCAACATGATGTCGAGAATGATGGCGTCGTACGGCCGCGTGGTGGCCGCAATGAAGCCCTCATCGCCATGATGGCTGAGATCCACCACGAACCCCTGCGCTTCCAGACCCTTGCGGATGAAGGAGGCGATTTTCTTTTCATCTTCTACCAACAGGATTTTCATCGGGGGACAGCGGTCATCCGCAGATTTTTCATGCACCCAAAAATCAGAAAGGTCGATGAATTTGCGGATTCATTACAATTTTGTCATCCTGAGACCGGGTTGGGATTCATCGGGTGTTGGTTGGTTTCCAACGTGATTCCGTCCCCGGCAATTTTGAAGATGTTCCCCCGTTTTCTGGTGCTTCTGGGTCTTCTCGCGGTCCCGGCAAGGGGGCAGCATCAGACCCCACTCGACCCGCCGATGGTGGGAGGCGAACTGCCATACGAAATCACCCTGCGCGAAATCTCGCTGGCACCCGCCATGGTGCCAACCCTGCACTCGGCGGCGGCCGGCGTTTGGCAGGACCAGTGGGTGTTGCTGGCGGGCAGCACCAATGGCCTGCACGGTCTCACCGGCAACAACGCGTTTGATCCGCAATATGAGAACCGCGAGGTCTGGGTGATCGATCCCGCGACCCGCCAAAGTTGGCATAAGACTCTGGTGGAGACTTCATTCGCCAGCGGCTTGACTGCGGATGCGGTGGACTCGTTGAGTTCGGTGAACACCGAGTTCTATCAGCAGGGCGGAACGTTGCTGGTTGTGGGTGGCTACGGTTACGAGCGCTCGGCGGCAAACCACAAGACCTACGACACGCTCAGCTTCATCGATCTGGCGGGCTTGGTGGCATGGGTGAAGGAACCCGCCGGACTGGAGACGAGCCGGGCCGTGGATCACATCCAGCAGATCCATAACAGCTACTTCCAAGTCACCGGCGGCTCGCTGGAGCGTCTGGATGGGGAATATCAACTCATCATGGGCCAGAATTACGACGGGCGCTATCGGCCGCAGATCAACGGCGTTTATACCCGCCAGGTGAGGCGGTTCCGAGTGGTGGAGGAAGCCGGTGGCTGGATGGTCCCGGCAGCGACCATGCTCGCCACCACACCCATGGACGCCTACCGGCGGCGGGATTTGAATGTGGCCACTATCGTCGAGGCCGGTGCGGTGCCCGGCACCTACGAAGAGCGGGCCGTCGTTTATTCCGGCGTATTCACTCCCGAAGGCGGGGTGTGGACCGTGCCGGTGCTGATCACGCCGGGAGGGGTGGTGACGATGGACGATCCCGCCGCGCCGGATACACTGCGGCAGGGATTTCAAATCTATCATTGTGCCAAGGTCGGGCTGTTCCACCGGGCAACCCGCGAGATGCATCTGGTGACCTTCGGTGGCATCACGGTCCTGGAACGTGACACCGCGACCGGTCTGTTCAATCAGGATGACAACGCGCCGTTCACCAATCAATGCGGCGTGGTGGTGCGGCGCGAGGACGGGAAATTCCAACAGTATTTCCTGCCCACCCGCTTCCCCTTGATCCAAACGTTGGATGGCAAGGAGTTGCGTTTCGGCACCAACGCCGGGTTTTTCCCGGCACCGGGCATGCCGAAGATGAATTCGGAGGTGCTCGACCTGACGCTGATCCGCAGCGAAACCGTGATCGGCCATATCTTCGGCGGGATCGTCGCGGACGCGGGAAACGAAGGCAACACCGCTCCTTCGGGGCGTGTGTTTGAAGTCTTGCTCCGTCCGCTGGCCGGTAGCACTCAGCTGGCGATCCATCAAGCCGGGCAGGACGTGAACCTGAACTGGCCGGGCAGCGGGGGTTGGAGTTATCTGTTGGAAGCCAGCACGGATCTATCAGATTGGCGGGAGCTCGCCGCTCCGATCGCCGGACAGGCCGCCACAATCCAATGGCAGGAACCCATGAACGGACCCCGGAGGTTTTATCGCGTTCTCGATGGAATTCAAAGCAAGGCTCCGGACCTTTGATTCTTGCAAAAAAAAGCAGCAAGTCACATACCCCCATTCCCGCATGAAACTCCCCTTTCAAAATCCTCCGAGTCGTCATGGCGCTGCCGGGGCAATTGCCTGTGTGTTTTTCGGTTTTTCCGCAGGTTGCGCGGCTCCTCCCATCGTGGAAACAACGGACACCGCCAGCCATTCCGAAACCATCGCATCGCCAGTCGCCATCAGCGGGACAGTCACGTTGCCGATGGCCAGCGCGTATTCCCTGCAATTCCATCCCGAGATGGCGGCCTTTCCGCTGCAAAAGCGCGTGTCCGACGCGCGCATCCTCGCGGCCAGCCTGCCTAACAACCCCGCGCTGGCGATAGAGGCCGAGGATTTCGGCGGATCCCGCGAGTTCAAGGGTGACGACTCCGCGATCTTCACCGCGTCGATCATCCAATTGGTGGAGCTGGGAGGGAAACGCAGCGCACGCCGGGAAGCGGCCACCGCCGCCGCCGCCGTGATCGATGCTGAATACGCGATTCGCCGCCGCGAAGTGCTGGGAAAAACCGCCGAACGTTTTTTCGAGGCTCTGGCAGCGCGGGCGGGCCAGGAGCTCGCCGTGCAGGAACTGTCGCTCGCCCGCGAATCCGAGGCGAGCGTGAAAGCTCAGCTCGAA
>JBGSUP010000258.1:0-15387 GCA_041753485.1 Akkermansiaceae bacterium | reverse complement strand
CGTTTCATCGCCAGCCGCAGCACCGAGACCGTCGCGGAATCGCCTTCGCCGCGCTTTGCCGCGATCACCCGGCCCGCGCCGGAATCGCCATAGCTCACCGCGGTCACCGGACCCGTTCCGTTCGCCAGGGTGAACCACGGTTCGGCGGTCACCGAGGGCTCGACGGTGGACTTGCCGCCAGGCTCGAATTTCCTGACATATTCAACGAGAAATGATCCCACGCGGCCGTCATCAAGGCCCAAGGCCACCCGTTGATGGACCGGGTCAAAGGCGTAGGCCGTGACCTTCAAGCCAGCCAATCCCGGCACCTCGATCCCGCGCCGCGCGCCGTCCGCCAGATTCACGAACACCACCTTGTCGCCGCCATCGTAAAAAAACGGCATCCCGCCCCACTCATCCACACCCAGCACCGCCGGGGCCGTGCCAGCCTGGATTTCACCGGCCGGGGTCACATCCGCGGTGTGAAACAAGGGCAGCACCTCCTTGCCCACGAAATAGAAAATCCCGAACACCGCCAGAATCACCGCCACCCCGCCAAAGCGAATCAGCCAGCCCATGAAGCGGTCGAACCACAAGGTGGCCCGTGAAACCTCAAAGCGCTTGGGATCGGGAGCGTGGGGGATTTCCGGCATAAGGCAGGGATGCGTGCTATTCGATGAAGGCAATCCGGGCTAAGCTAGAACCGCGCCACACGGGCGGGAAAGCCTCACATCATGGGCCGCTGCAAATTCGTCACGCATCACTTCGCGAGCGAATCAACCACTTCGGCCGCCACTTCCGCAGGCATCGGGAAATAGCCGTCCTTCTCCACGATCGCCTGGCCTTCCTTGGTCAGCACGAACTTGAGGAATTCAAGCGTCAGCATGTCCAGCGGCTGGCCTGGCTTCTTGTTCACGTAAACCAGCAGGAAACGCGCCAGCGGATAGTCGCCGCTCAAGCTGTTGTCGTAGTCGGCCTCGTGAAACATGCCGTCATCACCCGCAACGGGCAGCGCACGCACGCCGGAAGTCTTGTAGCCGATCCCGGAATAGCCGATCGCATAAGGATCCGCACCCACCCCCTGCACCACGGCCGAGGAACCGGGCTGCTCCTTCACCGAGGGCTTGAAGTCGCCCTTGGCCAGCGCGTGCTCCTGGAAAAACCCGTAAGTGCCGGAGGCTGAATTCCGTCCATAGAGGGAAATCGCGCGGCCTTTCCAGGCATCCAGGCCCAGTTGGCCCCATTCAGTGAGGTCGTCGCCACCCCTCTTGCGGGTCTTGGAAAACAATGCGTCCACCTGTTTCATCGTCACTCCCTTGAGCGGATTGTCCTTGTGGGCGAATACGGCCAGCGCGTCGATAGCCACCCTCACTTCCGTCGGCTTGTAGCCGAACTTTTTTTCAAACGCGTCGATTTCCTCGGCCTTCATCGGCCGGCTCATCGGGCCGATCTGCGCGGTGCCCTCGATCAACGCGGGCGGCGCGGTCGAGGACCCCTTGCCTTCGATCTGGATGTTTACGTTCGGATAGGCTTTCTTGAATCCCTCCGCCCAGAGCGTCATCAGGTTGTTGAGCGTGTCCGAACCGATCGAGTTCAGGTTTCCGGAAACCCCGCTGACCGCTTTGTATTCCGGCAGCGCGGGATCGAGATGGGATTGTCCAGCGGTGGCGGCAAGCGCGGTCGAGAGCGCGCCAATGAGACAAATGACTGTGTTTTTCATGGTGGTTTTGGCCGAACGGTGCGGACGAAAATGCGGGCGACCCTGCAATAACTGCCTTTCACTTCCGCGCATCAAAGATTGCTGTGTGACAGGTTTGTCATATTCGGCCGCATGGTGGCTGGAAGAGCGGATCCACTCCTCCAGAATGTGTTGAATCAGGGGTGTCTTCCACATTTGTGACGGTTTCGTCACCAGCCAATCCCCGTGATTTGACCTCTACCCCTCCGCATGTTGTCGGGTTTGTCACACAGCCCGCCGACTGCAAGCCGCGACACGGCATGTTCCCGACTGCCCCGCTGTCTTGTGGTGCGCGGAGAATCCCCAGCATCCCGGTCGTCAGAATCCTGGCCCGAAGTCCGCCACGGAAGCGGGATCTGAGAAACTCCTCCACACCGGGAGCCACCGCCTGGTCCATCCAGTGGCAGGGTTTGCACTCCTCGCTGCCCTCGAACTCGATTCCTTGGAAGCGGAAGCGTTTCCCGACCCAGGAAGACAGGTCAACACCCCGGACGATCAGATTCCGCCGGAACTCACCACCCGACAGATCAGGCCGCTTGAATTGCTCGCGCACGGCCTGCACCGTATCCGCATCGAAAAACGTGACCTGGCCCTTGAAATCGGGTTTGTAGCCGAAGTAGCGGTCGCCTTTCAGCCCCATGCCGGCCACGCATTCGATCTCCCGAACACTTCCGGCGTCATGATCGCCGGGTGCCATGCCGTGGCGGCCGCGAAAACTATTGCCCGGTGAAATCCAGATCTCGATCAATTCCGCTCGCCACTCCGGCACGTCATCGCAGGGTCGCCCGGTTTCGGCCGATGCATTGTCCGGCCCCACCCAATCGGTGCGGCCATCGGCGTAGGTTTCCTTCTTCCAAACCGGCAGTTCATGTTTCAGCCGCTCCATGATGGAGCGGGCCGCATCAAAGGCAGCCCCACGGTGAGCGGAGGCCACGCCCACCCACACTGCGGACTCGCCGATCGCCAGGGAGCCGCTGCGATGCACGGCGACGGCCCGCAGGATTCCGTAGCGGCCGGCTTCTTCCCCCAAAATTCGACGACCCGTCGCGAGAGCGAGAGCGGGATATGCCTGATATTCCAGATGGCTTACCACGTTGCCGGCATTGTGATTTCTGACACGCCCATCAAAAGTCACTTCCGCCCCGGCGGCGGGATCATGCAGTTCCGCCGCCAGCGACGGCATGTCGATGGGTTGATCCGTGAGGGAGAATTGGATGTAGGGAGTCATTCCGAATTTTAGATTTCAAATCCCCGCTCTCACCCGCCCGACATCGGCGGGAGGAATGCAACCCGGTCACCATCCTTGAGCGGGTGTTCCCAGATGACGAACTCGTCGTTGACGGCGGCCCGGAAATCCGGGCGGGACATTCCCAGGGGATGGGCGGCGTTGATCGCATCATAGAGCTCGGCGGGAGTCTGTGCCGGGCTGCTCCGCTCTTCTTCGGCAAGGCCGCGGCGGTCGGCGAGCAGACCGAAGTAGTGGATGTGATAGGTGTTCATGTTGTGGTGGCGCTTTGCCAGTCTGCGGGCGTGTTGGCGTTGTCGAGCGCGCCGGGGACGAGCGGTTCCAGCAAGCGGCACTGGTGACGAATGAGGACTTTTCTGGGGCAGCGGAGACCGTCCGCTTCCGCTTGTTCCAATATCCGCAGCGCTTCGGCGGTGTAGAGTGCGCACAGGGGTTCGGGCAGTCCGTCGAATTCGCTGCGATAGGATAGAAACGCCTCATCCGGCCTGCGCGAGGAAACGAGATGTTGCAAGGTTGCCAGATCCAATCGCGGCAAGTCGCATGCCAGCACCAGCCAGTCAGCTGCGGGCGCGGAGCGCATGGCGGACAGCATGCCGGCCAAGGGGCCTTCGCTGCCGCCTTCGGGATCGCGGACAATGGAAACATGCGCGCTCTCTTCAACCATCGGCGGCAGTTCCTGGTCATGGCGCAGCGCAATGACGACTTTCGCACACTCCATCGACAACAGATCCATCGTGCGCCGCGCGAGCGGGCGTCCATCGGGATGCACGAGCGCCGCCTTGTCCGTGCCCATGCGCGTGCTGCGCCCGCCGGCGAGCACGAGGCCGTGGAGAACAGGCATCCTGCATGTTTCGGAGTTCGGGCATCCTGCCTGAACATTCTGACTGATTTCATCGCTCATTGCTCGGCGTGGTAGTCACCGGACTTGCCACCGGTTTTGGAAACGAGGTGAAGGTTCTGGATGCGGATGCCCTTGTTCATGGCTTTGCACATGTCATAAACGGTTAGAGCGGCGACCGACGCGCCGGTCATCGCCTCCATTTCGACGCCGGTCTTGCCGGTGGTGGTGACTTCGCAACGGATCACGAGGCCCGTATCGTCGGGAGTGATTTCAAATCCACAATGCTCAACGGGGAGTGGGTGGCAGAACGGGATCAGGGCACTGGTGTTCTTGACGGCCATCGTTCCGGCGATGATGGCGGTTTGCAGCACCGGCCCTTTCGGACCTTGAAGGTCGTGGTTTTCGAGACGGGCGATGATTTCCGCGCCGAGTTCCACGCGGGTTGCCGCGACGGCGGTCCGTTTGTCAGGTGATTTCCCGGCAACATCCACCATCGTCGGCATGCCGTCGCGAACGTGGGTGAAATCGGGGTTTTCGGGATCTTGCATTTGTTTCAAAGCCAGGGAGTAAAGGGATGGGCGGTATTCATGTCACCGCGTGGAGCCAGGGTGATGAATCCGTTGCTCGCCAGCAAGCCGATGAAATCACCGCTATTGCCGGTGGGTGAGGCCTGGGCGCGTCCATCCGCACCCATCGTCACCGGCAGGTGATGCGTCATGCCCGGCAGGCCGTCGATGCGACCGGACGGAATCACCCGTCGCAGTTTCGGCAAGGGCAGGCCGGACGCCACCGCAAGTGCGGGCAGCACCAAGGCGTGCAGACCGGTGAGTGCTGAAACCGGATTCCCGGGAAGCGCCATGATCACCTGACCGGCCGGACCGATCCAACAACCGGCGGGTTTTCCCGGTCGCTGCGCCACGCCGTGAAAAAGCCGCTTGCAACCGAGCGAGTCGAGCATGGCAGGGATGAAATCGCGTGCCCCCTTCGAAACGGCCCCCGTTAGAATGAGCCAGTCACACGAGGCGATCCGTTCGCGAAGGACATCGCCATCCGCATCGTCGCCGAGGGTATCGCCACAGTCCGCAGGGAATCCGGCCCGCTGGAGGGCGCAAATGATCGCATGGGCGTTCGATTGCCGGATCTGGTGGGGCGCGGGCGATTCATCCACGGAAACGAGTTCGTCGCCGGTGGCGATGACGGCGATTCCAGGCAGTCGGGAAACATTCAACCAAGCCGCACCGCAGGAAGCGGCCACACCGATTTCGCGGGAATCCAGGCGTGTGCCGGGGTGGAGAAGGATTTCCCCTTCCGCCGCGTCGCTCCCCTTGCGATGAATGAAACGACCGGCGGCAAACTCGAAGGAATCGGCGATGATGATTTCCCCGGCGAGCGGTCGGGAAATTTCCTCCATCGGAACAATGCAGTCGGCGTCCATCGGCAACGGAGCGCCGGTCATCACTTCCAGGCAGGAAAAGGGCGTTTCTGATAGAACCGCAGCCGCCTTGCCCGCAGGCGCGGACCCGGTGACCCGGAAACGTCGTCCCGCAGCCAGATCGGCCGAGCGCAGCGCGTGGCCGTCCATCATCACGCGGTCAAAGGGCGGATAGGGCCGGTCAGAGCGAATCTCATCCCTCAACACTCGGCCCGGCGATCGTTCGATGCGACAACGCTCGGTGGGTAAAGGCTGCGTGTGTTCGATCAGAAGTTCAAGTGCACCGGGGAATGAAATCATGAATCAGTAGGTAATGACGGTCAGACCCGGGACACATTCGAATTCGTCCTGGTTGTTGGTCACCAACTTCATGCCGTGGCTCAATGCGGTTGCGGCGATCCACATGTCGTTGGTGCCGATGAGGTGCCCTTTCGCGGCCAAGGCCCGGTAGATTTCGCCGTATTGCCCGGAAATCTCCCCGGTCCGGGGCAGAACTGGATAGGGTCGGCGAGGGCGCTCCCAATCGAGGCGGCGGGAAGCGGACTGGCCACAGGCAAGCTCGCCCACCACCGTAAAGGTGATGAATAGCAGATCGTCGGCACGATCTGCGAGGAGGCGGTCGATCCGACCGGGCAGTTCTCGCCGGTCTTCCCGTTCGGCGGTGATGATGAATTTCGTGTCGAGAATCAGGCCCATGGATCTTCGGGCTGGGGATCGTGTGCGGCCGCTTGCTCAGCGGAATCGAGATATCCCGCGCTGACACTGCTGCCATCACTTTGGAGATAGGCTCTCAAGGCGGTCCCGGTCAATGGAGGCTCCGCGATCACCGCGCGACGGACCACCTCGGTGAACGATTCGCCGCGGCTTTTCGCGGATCGGAGCTTCTCATACGCATCAAACTCCAAAGTAACCGTCTTGGCTGGCATACGCGAAAAATACACGAAACGTTGCTGGTGGCAATCATGCTTTGACCGGAAAAAACGTCTGAATTCCCTCACCCGCCGATGGCGGTCATCGGACGCTGGACTTCGAAGTCCTCGGTGAAGGTGTGGTTTTCCGCCTTGTTGGCGATGGCCTCGTGGAAGGCAACGGTGATGCTTTCTGTCTCGCCGCGCAGGGCGGGCATCAGGTCGATCTGCCCGTGGCAGCCGAGGCAGGGACGGAGTTTCCCATCGGCGGTGAGGCGGCGCTTGTTGCAGTCCCTGCAGAAATCCGCGCAGGTGATCGAGCCGATGGGAAAAATAGCTGTTTTTTCCATGGTGGTTTTGCTTGAGCAATCCGGTCGAAAAATCTAGCTGACCTCCGCAATAACTTCGTTTCGCATCCGGGCATCAGAGGTTGCTGTATGAAAGTCCTGTTGCAATTCCCCTGGCAGACCGTTCGCCGTCGCAGCGGAAATTCTTAAGATCGAGCCTTTGGGGTCTTTTTCCAACCTCCACAGGCTCTTGTGACATTTCCATCACACAAATCCACTTCATCGGTGACAATTCCGCCATCTGTCCGTCTGACATTTTCGTCATAAATCAAGCAACCACAAAATGCCTGCCCAAAAACTACTCCCGATTGCCCTCGGTCTGGCCCTGGGCCTGCAAATTTCCGCCCTAGCCGGCCCGGATGCCGCCCCCGTCCAGACGGCGGCTTCCCACCCGGGCGACTGGTGTTCATGGCTGCAGAGCGAGCCGGGCACCCTCTACAAAAATGCTGAAAACCCCATCCTCCAAGGCTTCCAAATCGGCGGGCGCTTCCAATATCAGGCGGCTTATCTCGATGGCGAGGATGTCAATGGCCGCGATTTCAATGACACCTATGATGAATACCGGCGCGTGCGGATTGAGGCCAAGACCGATTTCCTGAAGTTTTTCAGCGCCAACATCAAGCTCAACCTGGTCAACGACGGCCGCCCCGCCGGAAATGATCTGGACTGGGGCTACGACACCTTTGACGAAGCAGTGTTCAGCTTCGATATCAAGAAGGCCCTCGGTGCGGGTCCGCTGGACGTCCTGAAGCTCAATTATGGCCGCTTCCAATTAAAGATGACCGAGGAAGTGCATATGTCCTCCCGGGAAATCTATACTTTCGAACGTTCCGCAATCGCCAACAAGCTTTTCGCTTCCAACAACCGCCCCACCGGCGTCACGGTGGATGCCGCCCTCGGCAAGTGGTCGGGCACGCTGGGACTCTTCAGCGGCGAGGATGATTCCGAATTCATCGGCGGCTGGAATGACGGCCAAGCCTACTACCTGTCATTGGCCAACGAAATGTCCGACGAGTGGCGTCTGGTTCTCGACCTGGTGGCCAATGACGAATCCGGCGCGGACGATTTCCTCGGATATGACTGGGCTGCCGCCCTCAACGCAATCTACGACAAGGATCGCTACGGTGCCGTTTCCACCCTCGCCTGCGGCGAAAACAACGGCGACGGCACGCAGGGCGGATCCTTCCACGCGCTGATGGTCATGCCCTATTACTGGATACTCGAAGACCGGTTGCAAGCGGTCCTCCAATACCAATACGCCGGTGCCAGCGAAAGTGAAGGCATCCGCACCAACAGCCGCTACGTCCGCTCCCAGCACAGCTCCGGCGTGGATGTCAACAACGGCCGCGGCGACGAACTTCACACGCTCTACGCCGGTCTCAATTATCACATCTGCGGTGACAATCTGAAAATCATGACCGGCATCGAATATGCCTCGCTGGACACTCCCGACGGCGATGTCAACGCCCTGACCTACCTGGTCGGATTCCGCACGTTTTTCTGAGCTTCGAGCTCTTTGATTAAGTTCGGTTGCTGGCAGCCGCTCCGGATGGGGCGGCTGCTTTGTTTTCCAGCAAATGTCCATTGCCCCGCCCATGGAAACAGGGCCGGGCAATGGACTGTTGAGGCAGATGCCTGCCGCGCGGATCATTTGTCCGGTGAAAACGGCAGCGCGGACTTGTGGACGATCAGGCGGAGTTTGCCTTCATCGTCTTTCCTGAAGACGAAGGTCTTGTCCACCATCACTTCCGTGCCATCCTTGGCGGTGACCCACACGTTGCCCATGGTGATGGCGATGTCACCGTGGATCATGATGCCTTCATCACCGTCGCCGAGGTTGTCGTAACGGGCCTTTACCCAGGGTTTGAGAGCGAAGCCCTTGTCATCGGGGAATTTCGGGTCCCCGCCGACGAAATAGGCAAGCGCTCCCGCTTTGGTCGGTCGGAAGGTTTGCGCACCGTGTGTGAGGGTAGGCTTGAAGAAGACGGTTCCATGGTCGTAGTCATAGGCTTCGGAGAGCACCTGGGTCGCAAGCGCCTTGGCGTCGCCCCCTTCTGTGTGGGTCTTGCCGATGGCGACCAGCGCGTCGCACCATGCCTGCTGGGCCGCATTGACTTCGGCCTTGGTGATGGCGGGTGGCACCTTGTCCTTGGCGCAGATAGGTAGGGCCGCGCCGAGACCGAAGGTAACGATGGCGAGGGAACGGATCAGTATGGTTTTCATGTTCGTTTGGTTGTTGCTGTTGATGTTGTGGACGAGACGGGGCGCGGCCCCGGAAACTTGGCACTGGTCGTCGCCAACGGAGGTTTCGCTACTGGAAAATCCGACCGGATTTCCACCCACGGCCGGCAGGATGGTAATCCTGATCATCAGTTGCCTGGATTATTTCCAGCAGAGCCGGGAAAAATCGTGGCGATGCGCAGAGGGCTGAAGTAGCTTCGCACAGGCATAGCCACCTAACGACCATGAAACCCACACCTGAAGACATCTCGGCGCTCGCGTGCAGAATTGTCGAAGCCGAAACCCGGCTGCAGAACCTCGAATGGGAGATCGAGGAGATCGGCCAGCCCGCCGCACACGAACTCAAGCACCGCCTCGAATCACTCCAGATCGAGGAGTCCGCGCTCAAGCGCAACCTCGCCGAAGCCCTGGGGATGGACGATCCCGGCGAGACCCGCAAGGCGAAAATCGAAGCCCTGCTCACTTATATCGAGCGCGAGGAGAAGGCGGTGGAAGGCGAGGCGGAATTCCTCCATCAATCGCCTCCGACCTCTGCGGAATTCGCCGCGCAGGCCGGTTCCCGGCTTGTCGAGCTGTGCCTCCGGGCCTTAAAGCGAATCGTCGGGAACCACCATCCGCTGGGCATGTCGGCCTTCGTCAATCACAGCCACCAAGCGCTGGCCGAGCGCTACGGCCTCGTTGAACCAGATTCAGCGGCACCCGGCCAAAGTGCGGGAGACCGTTGAGGCTCAGCGCAGTCCCAGAGGCGGCCCGAGAATCTCACGCAGGACGATGGCGCGGCGGCTTTGGCTGCTGCTGCGGAGCGCCCCACGCAGACCGGCGGATGCCAAGGGCTGGACGTATCCGGTCTGCTGCGAGGCAGTCCGACTGCGCGTGGCGGCGGCACCGCCCGAGGTGACCGCCTTGGTATCGCGGATCTGGCGTAGACGCTCCTGAAGATCCATCTGGTGCTTCAGAACCGCCTCGGCCTCGCGGCCAGCCTCGAACGCCGCCATCGGAATGGGTGGCGGACTCACCTTCACCAACGGCGGCGGAACCGATGGCGCTGGAACTTCCGGTATCCGCCATTCCTCATCCGGCCCGAAAACATCCTCGCCCTCGGGCATCTCCTCGCGGCCACGCCGCTCCTCCCGCTCCGCCGCTTTCGCGTCCATCCGGGTCTTTAACCAGGATGCCAGCGCAAGGGCGATAAGTGCGACGATTTGGAAGTTGTCGAAAATCCAGTCCATGAGGTTACTGCTCGCCTTTCGCGATGTTGCCGCGCATCTGGGTGTCGGACTTGATGTTTTCCATCTTGTAGTAATCCATCACACCGAGGTTGCCGCTGCGGAAGGCTTCGGCGAGCGCGAGCGGCACCTGGGCCTCAGCCTCGACGACCTTGGCCTTCATTTCGGCGACGCGGGCGATCATTTCCTGTTCGAGGGCGACGGCAGCGGCGCGGCGGATTTCCGCCTGGGCCTGGGCCATGTTCTTGTTCGCCTCGGCCTGCGCTTCCTGGAGTTGCGCGCCGACGTTTTCGCCCACATCGACGTCGGCAATGTCGATCGAGAGGATTTCAAATGCGGTGCCCACATCGAGGCCGCGGTGGAGCACGACCTTTGAAATGCTGTCCGGGCTTTCGAGCACGGTCTTGTAGCTTTCAGCAGAGCCGATGGTGGTGACGATGCCCTCGCCGACACGGGCGATGATGGTTTCCTCCTTCGCGCCGCCGACGAAGCGGTCGAGGTTGGTGCGCACGGTGACGCGCGCGCGGACCTTCACCTGGATGCCGTCCTTGGCCACACCGTCGATGGTGGTGCGGCCGGAGGCGGGATTCGGGCAGTCGATGACCTTGGGATCGACGGAGGTTCTAACGGCTTCGACGACGGATTTGCCGGAGCCCTTGGTGGCGAGGTCGATGGCGCAGGCGCGGTTCCAATCGAGGCTGATGGCGGCCTTTTGCGCTGCGATGAGCGCCTGGATGGTGGGGATCACGTTGCCGCCGGCGAGGAAGTGCGCCTCGATGTCGTTGATCGGAATTTCGATGCCCGCTTTCTTGGCGGTGATGCGGGCGTCCACCACCATGCCATAGGGCACCTGGCGCAGGCGCATGGCGATCAGGTCGGTGAAGCCGACATAGGCGCCGGCCAGCCAGGCGCGCAGCCAGACGCTGAAGAACGAGAGGATGATGCCGAACAGCAGCAGGCCGAGAATGGCAACAACGATGAGGATGATGGTGGATAGGTCGAACATGGCGGTGTCAGTTGGTTTTGGTTTCAGATACGATGAGACGGAAATTATCAGCGCCAGTCACTTCCAGCGCGGCGCCGGCGGGCACCTGGCCGGATTGGCAGAATGCCTCGTAGCGCGTGCCCTCGATCATGACATATCCACTGGGTGAGAGCATGGTGAGGGCCTGTGCGGATTTGCCAATCAAATCCCGCGCCTCGCTACCAAAGGCGGCGCTGACGGCGGTGATTTCCTTGTCGAGAAAGGCCCTGCGGCCAACCGCGGTTTTCGGCAACACGCGGAATTCGACGTAAAACGCGAGAACCGCCAGCGCGACCGCCACCGTCACGGCGAGAATGCCGCCTCCCGTGCCGTAGCGGATGAACGCCGCCACACATCCGCCGAACATCATCAGTCCGCCGATCGATCCAAGGATGCCCCCCGGGACGATGACCTCCACCGCCAGCAGCACAATCCCCAAAGCGAATAACAGAATGATCAGCGTCATGATAAAACCTCCACAATAAGGCCGAATTCCGCAACCCCCGTCACCATGACCGGCATGCCGGCATCCGCAAAGCCCATGGCGAGCCTCGCCTCGTAGCGCCTGCCGGCAATCTCAACCTGCCCGCTCGGGAAAAGCGCGGTTGCCGCCACACCGGTTTGCCCGACCAACGCGGTGCCCGCAGGCTCGTCCACACCGCTGGAGTTGAGTGCGCGGAGCGGGCCCGGTTCACCTCCAACAGCGGATTCCAGGACCAAACGGCCCCACGGGCCGCCTTTTGGCAGGAACTTCAAAATTACCAGGAACACCACCACCGCCAGCGCCACGCCAGCCAACACATTCGCAAGCGGCCGCAGCAGCATGTCGCCCTCGAAGGAAACCGGTTCACCCGGCCACAGATCGAGCATCGCCCACACCAGCGAGCCAAGCATCAGCGCGATGCCCGTCAGCGCCAGCACGAGCGTGCCGGGGAAGAAGAACAGCTCGATGGCCACCAGCAGCACGCCCAACAGGAAAATCAACGCCGGTTCATAGCCGGAAAGCCCCGCCACGTAATGCCCGAAGAAAACAATTCCCAACAACACGATACCCGAGATGCCGAAGATCCCGAAGCCCGGCGTCTTGAACTCGATGAACAGCGCAAGCAGACCCAGCCCGAGCAACACCGGCGTGAAGGCGGTGATGTATTGCGCCAGTTTCTCGGACCAGGTGACCTCCAGCCGCGTCACCGAATGGTTTCCCGGCCCATGAAGGGTGCGGACCAGTTCATCGAGGTTCTCCACGATGCCGGCCCCTAACAATGGCTGCGGCGGCTCGCCGTATGGCTTCATCGCCTCCTGCGCCGTGAGCGAGAGCAACTCGCCCTTCGGCTTGACGACCGTGTCGCCGATCTTGAACTCGTAGTCGGAATCGATCATCGCGGAGATCACCTCGCCGCGGTAGCCCTTGCCTTCGGAGATGGCACGCACGCGGGCCTTGAGATAACTGTTGATCTTGGCCTTCATGGTGGCGTCGATCTCACCTCCGGTGGCCATCACCGGCGCGGCGGCGCCGATCACGGCGGCCGGCGCGAAATAGATCTCATCCGTGCCTGCGGAAATGAGGGCTCCTGCCGAAATCGCCTCGCGGTTGACATAAGTGACGGTTTTGCCGGGGAATTTCTCCAGCGCCAGCAGCATGTCGAAAGTGACATTGAGCGCGCCGCCGGGCGTCTCCATGTCGAGCACGATGGTATCCACCTTGTTGTCGATGGCCTGCTTCAAGCCGCGGCGCAGGATATAGAGCTCCGGCTTGGCGATCTGCGCGCGGATCGGAATCACAACCACCTTCGCCGGGACGCCGCTCTCGCGCGGCACCTCCGCGGCAGGCAGCAGCGCGAAGCCCGAAACCACCGCTAGAATTCCCATGACCACCCGATTCACGCCGGTGACTATGAACCGGATCGGGTGACAAGCAAGCTTGCCGGTGCTGGAAGATTCACGAAATTTTCCAAAACCCACCTCCGGGCGCATGCCTGTGCGGTCCAAGCCGCTCATTGCCGCCAAATGCAAATCGAACTTCCAGTTCAGAGACCCAGGCGGCTTCGCAGCTCCAACAATTCGTCCACCGCCAGAGGCAGCGAACCCGACCTGACCATCATCGTCTGCCCCTCGTCTGAAAGCAGCAGGTTCACCATCTCCCTCACAGCAGGCGTGGCCTCGGCCAGGCTGGGTGCCGCCACGTAGGCATAGAGCTTGCGTTGCAACGGGTATTTACCGGAATAGACCGCGTTCTCGGTCGCCAGGGTCATTCCGCTTCCATCACTTGACTCGATCGCCAGCTTTTTCACGGCCGCGCCGCGTTTTCGCTGCACGGCGTATCCGATCGCCGCCCTCGTTTCCGAGATCTTCTTCTCCACTCCGTGATCATACACCACATCGTAGCCTGTCATCATGTCCGGCCTCCATGGCGCGCCTTGCAAAACGATTTCCTGAAACACCTTTCCCGTTCCCCAGTCCGGGTCTCCTCCAACGCCGATCACCTCCTCACCGGCGAGCGGCGAGCCCGGACTGATCGCGTCCCAGCTGATGCCACCCGCTCCTCCAAAGGCCGCGCGCAGGTTTTCCATACTGATTTCCACCAGCGGATTGGAACTGTGCACGATGACCTCGATGGCGTTCCGTGCGATGGGGAACTCGATTAATGGATAGCCCGCGCGCGCCTCGAAGGCGGCCTTCGCCCTCTCACTCAAGGGCACGCTGCCCATCCCGAATTCCGTATGCTCCGGGCGGCCCCGCTGTTTGTTGTATTCCGCGGGATCATTTTCAAAAAACCAGGCGACGCCGTTGCTGCTGGTGAAAAACCATTGGAACACCTCCTCATTCCCCCCCAGCGAGAGATAACGGTTGGCCAGTTGCGCAAAATCATAAACCGTCCCGGAAACCGGCGCGTATGTGCTGCCGCCGTCGTGACTCGCCAGCCGCTGGTATGCGGGATAGCCCGCCGCAGAAAGCGCCGCCGCGCCGACTTCATTGATTTCCGCAAGGCACGGGATGACATGCAGCTTGAGTCCGGGTTTGACCACCAGCGGATGACTCCCGCTGAGTTGCTCGCCCAGCGCCTTGGCGAGGGCCTGCTCGGCAGCGGCATCCACGCCCGCTTGATCGGTGATCACGGACATCAGCAACACCTCCCTCACAAAAAACGAACCCGCCAGGCGCCGGATCACCAGCTTTCTCGCCGCGGGGTAGCGTGTGAGCGGAATCACGAACGTGTCGGTGCCAGCCTCCTGCGCCCTTTTCCCGAGATCCCCGAAAAGATCGAGCGCAAGCGCCTTGCCCTCGCCATCGAAAAGCTGCACCGCAAGATTTGTTTCAGGACCGATGCTCGCATTGAAAACCATCGCGAGATCGCCCGGGATGTTCTTTCTCTCCAACACGATATCCAGCTTACCATGGCCGAACGGTTGATCTGCCGCAACCTTCCAGTCCGCTCCGCCCTCGCCCGCCACAACCTCCCCGTCAGTGATCGTGGCGGAAACTACGTAGCCGACTTGATCCGGATCCGACAGCACGGCCGATCCTCCGTTTTCCAATGTAAAACCAACCGCGTTGATCCCCGGCATCGGCAACGGCATCTCCCCGGCGCGCATGACCTCAACAAACACCCAAACCACCCACAGGCATCGGATAGACATGGCACATTTGTGGCTTGTCACTCACCGGGATCAAGCTTGTTTGTGTGACATCAAAGTGGCGGCGAGCTCCTTGTTAATGTCTCGATATCCGTCGAAATGATCCCAAGCGCGATTCCCCCCCTGCATTCTTCCGCGCGGATCCCACAAAACCCGGGCAATGTCCGGCACCGCATCTCCAAGCACCCCGGCCGACCGCTGCGGTCATTCATCCGCTCGGCGCTGCGGGTGCCGCGCAGGCCGGATAGGGCGACGTTTCACGCGATCAGCCCACCGGGAGTTTGAGGTATCAGCCACTTTTCCCGGCGGAACCACGTTTCCTGGCGCTTGGCATACTGGCGGGTGGCGGCGTTGATGAGGTCCTCGCAGGTGGCGCGGTCGATTTCTCCGGCGATCAAGGCACGGATCTCGCGGAAACCGATGGCTTTATGGCAGTTGGTGGAGACGTCCTTGATAGCGGCGACTTCCTCGATCGCGCCGCCGTCGAGAATTATCCGGGTGCGGGCGGCGATGCGGGCATGGAGATCGGGCCGCCTGCGCTGGATGACGATGCCGCGCAGGCCCGCGGAGATTTCGCGGGTTCGCGACTCCCACTGGTCGCGCAGATCCGAGGCCTTTTGGCCGGTGAGCAGGCAGATTTCCAGGGCACGTGAGACGAAGCGCCGGTTTTGCAGGGCGGTGCGCGCGGCTTCCATCGGATCGAGCGTGCGGAGCTGGCTCACGAGATCCTCCAGCGGCCGGGCGTCGAGTTCGGCGCGCAGTCCGGCGTC
>JBGSUP010000257.1:0-17178 GCA_041753485.1 Akkermansiaceae bacterium | reverse complement strand
TCGATCGCCCAATGGTGGAGACCTTTCCAGAAACCACGGGTAATCCAGATGCCGGCGAAGGGGAACGTGGCGGCCGGCCAGGTGAGCGTGAGCCGCGCGCCGGTTTTCGCGCGGATTTCCGCATGGCCTTTCAAGAGCGGGCCGAGGAAGACCTTGGCGGCGGGAGTGGCACCTTTCGGGAAAGCGGCGCGCGACAAGTCACATCCCGGCTGGGCCTCGGGCCAGGGCAGGCGTTCCCTACCGCCGGGGCTGAGGCAGGATTTTTCAGAGCGGGCGAAATGGATCTGATCGCCCGCTTTCCAGCTGAACAAGGGATGCCATGCCCAGAGAAAGGGCGTGGGTTCTTCAGCAAGGTTTTCGAGCTGATAGTCGAAACGCACTTGGTGTTTTGCCAGCGAGACGCGGCGTTCGAAGGCGAGCGGCAAGGATTTCAGCTGCCAACGGCAGGTGAACCCCCCGGGGCTTGCCTCGAAGTCGGGCACCTGGTTCCAGAGTTCGCCGTGGTCGGGCAGGACCCTGCGCTGGATCCTGCAGGGAAGCACGGTGGGCAGGCATTCATCGATCCCGGCACCCGGGCCGGTTTCGAAATTGCCGGGATCGGTGGGCCGCCAAATCCGGCGCCTGGCGGCAGGCGACCAGCCATCGAGCCACTCGCGGCCGGAAACCCGGTCGCGAAGTGAGACGATCCTGCCGCCAAGCTCGGGAGCCATCGATAGCGCGATGGCCTCGTTCGCCAGCGTGTGGATGGCGAAACCCCCGACTTGTTTGCAGGTGTGGCGGACGCTTGGCTTCAAGGTTTGGAGGTCTCGACGGTGAGGGAATAGGGTTTGGCGACGAGTTTCGTGCCATCGGAAAACGCGACGTTCAACGGGTTGGAGCTGAAGTTGTAGGCCGCGTAGGTTTTCCGGCCGCTGTTGGTGAAGACGTTGGTGAAGGGATGATTGGCCACGACCTTGGCATCATTCAGTCCAAGCGTGTTGAGCGTTCCGATCCAGTGGTCCATGAAGGCGTGGGTGTTGCCGCCCTCGAGGGAACAATCGGGGGTGGCATCCAGATAAGTCGCGGCGGCAGCGGGATCACTGAGCGCGCCGAACATGACCACCAAGTCACCCCAGCCGTTGTTGAAGTTCCCACCTTCCTTGCGCTTTTCCACGATGCGCTCGAAGTTTTTTCTCACGTAGTCGGGGTGGCGTCCCATGTAGATGGAGGCCGGAGTGAAGGGTAGCCAGTTGATGCCATGGATGCAGTCGATATCGCCGGAAAACCAGGTGGCGAAGGCTCCTTTTCCACCCCAGATCATGCCGAGGGCGACCTGCGGGAAAGTCTCCGGGAAATTCGTGCCGGAGACATCGAACCAGTATTCCTCGACGGCGGTGCGCTCGACGTTGAACAGGGCGATGCCGGTATCGCGGATCACCTTGTTGCCGGTGATCTCACCCCACATCATCATGCCATACCACGCGTTGAGGGATTCGGATGACGACTCCTGATTGTTGCCGTCCGCGAAGTTCGCATCGCCGGAGGCCCACGAGTGGCCGGCGTATTTGTCGAAGCAGCGGATGTAGGGAAACATCTCATCGCTGCGGCTGGGCGAGGCGATGTCGCGGATGAGCAGTTCCACCATCGGCTGCCATTTTGCGGCCCACGCGGGATCGAGCCGGGCGATCTCGGCGGCGGCGCGGATGAAATATCCATAATGGAAGTGATGGTCATTCAGGGGATTGTCGCTGCCGTAAGACGGCTTGCTGCCGATCAGCGAGCCCCAGTTGGAGTTGTAATAAAACAACGGGGCATTCTCATCGGGCGAAGCGGTGAACCAGTCTTCCAGGCGTCGTTTGAGTTCATCCACGAAGACCTTTTGGAGATCCGGCGCGTTCGCCATGCCGGCGATGCCGCTGAGAGTGGCCAGCCGCCCGAGGAACTTGCCGTCCCAGTAGGTGTCCGCGAAAGCCCCGGGCTTCTTGGCGGCCTCTTTTTTCAGATAACCCAGCATGCGTTGCGGGTCCCTGATGCCCTCGGCAGGAAGCACGGGTAGCACGCCTTGAATCGGCACTTCGGTGACGAATCCCCTGCCCTGCCCGACCTTCATGGTCCCCCTGACGGAGGCGTAGGACATTTCCGATAGCGGAGTGTCGGTGTATTTCCACTGGTGTGGATAAAGTGCGAAGACCGTTCCCTCGGAGCTTCCTTCCCATGCCTTGGTTTTAAAAACATAGGACGCCTTCACTTTTCCGGGAAGCACCTCGTAATCCATCCGCGTGTCGATCACCTGATTGTAGGCATAGCGCTTGAACAAGGCGAGGGTCTCAGGCTTTTCGTCCGGCAGCAGCGCCACGGACAAGTAGTTTTTCCCGCCCGCGCGGTTGGTGAGCACGCTGCCGTCGAGGCCGCTCCAGGACGAGCCGGTGGGCCCGAACAAACCGTAGTGGTTTCCCCTCACCGTGAGGCCCAGCACCGGATCTTTCGCCGTGCCCGCCCAGATCCTGGGCTTTTCCGCGAAACGCAGCACCGGATCTGCGCCGGAGTAGGTGCAGAATACAAACGGACTGCCGTGGCCAAAACTGGTCTTGAGCGAGGCGTCGCCCGCCTCGAAAGCCGAAGTCACAAACCAATCCGAGTAGCCGCCGCACTTGGCCGTCTTGAAGGGGCCCCCGGCAGAGAGGCCAATTCTCAAATCGCCATCCTTGGTGACACCACCGCCCATGATCGCATCCGCGCTGGCCACGATCGCGGCCCCGGGGTAGGCGATCGCCAGCCCGTCCGGCGTGCAGACCATTCCCAGTGG
Source organism: Akkermansiaceae bacterium (assembly GCA_041753485.1). Lineage (GTDB taxonomy): Bacteria > Verrucomicrobiota > Verrucomicrobiia > Verrucomicrobiales > Akkermansiaceae > Luteolibacter. The sequence continues at coordinate 14,393 of JBGSUP010000257.1, read as the reverse complement.
ATGGGCAAACATGTTGTTGGAAAACTCCTGCCATAGCAACGAACTCCACCACTGACCGGTGACCGTCGGGCCTTTCACATCGGCAGTTTTGTAAATCTTATCCGGCAGCGGCTTGCAGTATTCCGGGAGGGCGGTTGTGAAACTGCCCGCGCCCGCCTTGACCACGGTGGATTCACCGCCACAGGCAGGAATGAGCGGTGAGGCGATCAGCAGCAGGAGTCTTGCCGCTCTTCTCAGACCGGGGATCGGGGAACGCATGAGTGGATTTTCGGGTAGCGTTTGCATGGAACGGATTAGGGAAGCCTGCGGGCCAGGTTTGGGTTTCGGCTGCTGCGGACGCGGGACTGCACTTCGAAAATCCGCACACACAGTGGAGGTTGATTGCATTATTGTGCACTAGTTTGTCGATGTCAAAATAAATCCGGTTTCCCGGATCGGGATCCACGGTCGGGATGTTCCGGGGCGGATGCATGCTCGCCCCCTCCCGCACGCTGGTCACGACTGCTTGAAAACCCTTGCCGCCACCTGCCGCAGGCCGTCGAGCGTGATGTCCGGGTCGACCGTGTCGATCTCCGGCACGCCAGCGGCGATCAAGGCTGCATCGCCGCCGGTGGCGATGATTTTCGGGCTGCCGGCAAGCTCCATGCGGATTCGGGCGATGATTTCCTTCACCAGCCCGCGATACCCGAAGACCGCCCCGGCCTGCATCGCCTGCACGGTGGATTTGCCGATGGCCGATTCGGGCTCGGCCAACTCGATGGCTGGAAGCAGCGCCGTTTTCTGCGGCAGATACCCCGATATCGCCCCGAGTCCCGGCGCGATTACGCCCCCACAATAAGCGGGTTGTCCGGAGATCACATCAAAGGTCACCGCGGTGCCGAAGTCGATGATGATGGCCGGAGCGCCATGGCGCGTCAGCACGCCGGCGGCGTTGGCGAGCCGGTCCGCCCCGATCTGCGCTGGCTGCGGGTAATCAATGCCCATCCCCAGCGGGCTCTCATGGTCGAGAAAATGCAGCGGCCGCTGTGGTTCGAAAAACTCCCTCAGAACCGCCGCTTTGGCGGGAACCACCGAACAAATGATCACTGCGGAAAATTCCACCCCGGAGGTGAGGGACGCCAGCGATTCGTGGCAAAGCTCCGGAGTCGGGAGGACCCCGCGCCAGTCTCCCAGACCGCCGGCGTCACCGAGGGCGAATTTCGTGCGGGTGTTCGAGTTGTCGACGAGCAGCCAGGCCATGGATTACCAGTGATGAGTGGTGAAATATTCGGAATCGGAGCGTCCCAGTGCCGGCATTCCGGGATTCGACTTGAGCACCAGCACGCCATCATTGATCCGCAGTGAGAGCGGATTCTCAAGATCCGCCGCTTCCAGCCAGAATTTATACCAAAGATCCGTGGTTCCGCCGTCCGGGTGGCCACCCAGCGTGGTGTCGGCCGGCTCGAGCTCCTTGCCCGCCGGGGTGAGAAGCCGCACCGGTTTCGACAAATCGTGGTTCTGCCCCGAGGCCAGCTTGAGATGAAGATCCAACCAGAAAAACGATTGATCCCGTTTCACCCGTGCCCCCACGACCTCGCAGCGGGCCGCGGGGTCCGGACTCCATGCGTAGGGGCGGAACCAAGTCCAGGCCGCAAAACCTGCGGCAATCACCAGGGCCACCACCAGCAAGACTCGGAATTTCGCACGCTTCACGGCCGCAAGGGAAACCACGGAGGCCGCCGCGGCAAACGAAAAACGGGCGGACCGTTGCCGGTCCACCCGTCACGAGAATCACAGCAATTGATCCATCAAGCCTGGCTGTCGTTGTAAGCTGGCGAGCCGTGCTCCGCCACGTCGAGGCCCTCATGCTCCTCTTGGGCGTCAACGCGCACACCCATGATCAGTTTGATGATGAAAAACAGCAGGAAGGACGAGATGAATGCAAATGCGGAGATGCTCAGCGTGCCAACCAACTGGGTGACCAGACTGCCGCCACCGAAGATGCCAACCGCAAGCGTTCCCCAGACACCGCAAACGCCGTGCACCGAAACCGCACCCACCGGATCGTCGATGCGGATCTTGTCGAAGAAAATGACCGAGAAAACCACGATCAAACCGGCAATCGCGCCCACTGCCACCGAACCCCACGGAGATATGACGTCAGCTCCTGCGGTGATACCCACCAAACCGGCGAGGATCCCGTTGAGGCCCATCGAGAGATCAGGCTTTTTCAAAACCACCCACGAGGTGAACATCGCACCGAGGCCACCCGAGAAACCACCCATGGCGGTAGTTACAAAAACCCGGGATACCTTTTCGGGGTCGGCACTCAGCACGGACCCCCCGTTGAATCCAAACCAACCGAGGAACAGCATGAACACGCCAATATTGGCGAGCGGCAAGTTATGCGGCAGAATCGGCCTGATTCCTTCCTTGGTGAATTTTCCGAGACGCGGCCCGAGAACAATGATTGCGGCAAGCGAGGCAAAGCCGCCGAAGGCATGGACTAAAGTGGAACCCGCGAAATCCGCAAAGCCCATGGTGTTCAACCAGCCGTAGCCCCACTTCCAGGAACCGGTGATCGGATAGAGGAAGGTCACGAGAATGGCCGCGTAGATCATGAAACTCTTGAGCTTGACCCGCTCAGCGACGGCACCCGAGACAATGGTCGCGGCCGTGGCGGCGAACATCGCCTGGAAGATGAAGTCCGTCCAGACGGTGTAATTCACACCGGCATAAGCATTGGTAACGTTCGAGGCACGCTCTGCCTCATCCGCGAATCCGTTCATGAGCGGCTTGCCCATCGCAAAGAAATCCTTAGAGACGCCGGCCTCCCATCCGGGGTACATCGCGTTGAATCCCCAGGCCATGTAGCCCAGGGCTCCGATGCAGACGATAAAGACGTTTTTGAACAGAATGTTCACCGTGTTCTTCTTCTGGCAAAGACCGGATTCCACCGAGCAGAAGCCCAGATGCATGATGAACACCAGGGCCGCCGAAAGCAGGATCCACAGGTTGTTCACGGTGAACATCGCCGCATCCGGCCCAGCCATGAAGGCCTCGTAGGTTCCCTCCGCAGGCGCTGCCTCCTCTGCCGCCTCGGCAGGGGCGGCCGCGACCTCCGCCGCCGCCTCAGTGGTTGGAGGAGGGGCAGCATCCTGCCCGTGAGCGGGGCTTGCCATTGGGATTGCGGCAAATGCGATCGCCGCGGCCGCGAGGGCCCGCACTTTCATTAGGTATCGACTGGTCATAATGTTCGGGGTTGATCGGATGGTTGTGTGCCTGGCCCACGGTGATCTCGAATCCCAAGAACCGGCATTCGGCGGAAAGCAAGCGCCGTGCCAAGATTCCAAACTCCTCACGGAGCAGCGGCTTCCCAGCGTCTTGGTCATTGAAAAGAATCAAAATTTGATCGGATTACCGCTTGCCAAGATGGATGCCGGTCGTTACGTCAACTCCATGCGGAGCGCAAACCCGTGTGAAATATTGCTGGACAAATCTTTCGGAAATGCGAACTATTCGCCCGACGGACAGCCTCCAGCCGCTATTTGGCACGCGGGATGCTAATTCCGACTCGCTCCTGACTGTTCCAATTCCGGCGCAGCCAAGGACGCAAGCAGCAACCGAAAACCAACACAACAAGATGCAAAACTACTGCAAAACCATTGGCGCCCTGGCCGCTGCCTCCGCCCTTGTGGCCGGCAACGCCTCGGCGGGAACCTCCGCTCCAGCTCCAGCACCCGCTCCCGTGAGTGCTCCGGAGTCGAGTATCGAATACGAACTCCACGTCGGATACACCAGCGAGTATCTGTGGCGCGGGATCGACCTCGGCGACGACCTTGCCGAAGCCGGTTTCGACGTCGCCACCGAATGGAACAACGTCGGCCTCAGCGCCGGTGTCTGGTATGCCAATTTCGATGAGCCTGCGAAAGGCTTCGGTGATGGTGTCCACGATTACTACGGTGAGTCCGGTATCAATGAAATCGACCTTTACACTGAAGCCTCCTATGACTTCGGTTTTGCCAAGGCTGCCGTCGGTTACATCTACTATTACAACGATGGGGATGATCTTCGTGACTATGCCTTCGGCCCGCTGGATGACGCGCAGGAAATTTACTTCGCGCTTTCCCGTGATTTCGGCTGGGCGGAAACCTCGTTCACCTACTTCTGGGACGTCTCCGGTGCTGACAACAATGGCTACAGTGAGCTCGCCCTCACCCGCAGCTTCGAACTGACCCCTTGCCTTGCCCTCAACCTGGGCACCAACGTGGGCTTCCAGTTTGAAGAAGGTCAATGCACCGCTTGGACCACCAAGGTGGGTCTTGACTGGGCCTTCGTGGAACGCGCCAAGCTGTCGCCGTTCGTGGCTCTCTCCATCGCCCTCAGCGACGATGAGGATTCCACCTACACCATCGGTTCCGACAACGAGTTCGTCGCCGGTTCGATGCTGAGCGTGAGCTTCTGATTCATCGAAGTCACTGACTTCAAAACCATTCAAGAGCGGCTGCGCGAGCAGCCGCTCTTTTTTGTATCGTGGTGGTGAGCACCGGTCGGCGAATCTGCATCTTTCCTCTTGGAAGATCAATTTCAGGTCACCACACTCGACCCATGTTTCTCGGCCTTGATTCCTCCACGCAGTCCCTCACCGCCGTCCTCATTGATCCCGCCTCGGGTAAAATCGCCTGCCAGTTCTCGGTCAACTTCGGCACCGATCTGCCGCAATACGGCGCTCCCAGCGGATTCATCCCCGGTGCCGCGAATGGCGAGGTGCATGCCGATCCCCGGATGTGGCTCGACGCGCTCGACCTGCTCTTCAGCCGCCTGAAAACCGTCACCGATCCCGGCAAGGTGGAAATGATCGCCGGTTCCGGCCAGCAGCACGGCTCGGTCTATCTGGATGCGACATTTGATGACCGTCTCGCCGGATTGAATCCATCCGAGAGCCTCAGTTCCCAAATCTCCCCCGCCCTCAGCCGTGCCACCTCCCCGATCTGGATGGACACCTCCACCGGCGAAGAGTGCGAGGAGATCACGGCGGCACTCGGCGGGCCGGATGAAGTATGCCGCCGGACTGGCTCCATCGCCATCGAGCGCTTCACCGGCCCGCAAATCCGCCGCTTTTTCAAGAAGGATCCCGCCGCCTACGGCAACACCGCGCACATTCATCTGGTGAGTTCATTCATCGCCTCGGTGATCGCGGGAAAGTCCGTTGCCATCGACCATGGCGACGGCGCCGGCATGAATCTGCTCAACCTGTCCACGCTGGCGTGGGATCCCGACCTGCTCGCAGCCACCGCTCCCGGCTTGTTGGAAAAACTCCTACCACCCGCACCTGCAAGCACCGTGCAAGGGCCGGTTTCGCCCTATTTCGTGCAAAAATACGGGCTCTCCGCCACCTGCCGCTGCGCGCTCTTCACCGGCGATAATCCGGCCTCACTGGTCGGCATGGGAGCCACCGCTCCAGGCCACATCGTGATCTCACTGGGCACCAGCGATACCTTCTTCGCCGCCATGCCGGGACCTAAAACCGATCCGAACGGCTTTGGCCACGTGTTTGGAAATCCGGCCGGTGGATTCATGTCATTGATCTGTTTCCGCAACGGCTCGCTCGCCCGCGAGGCGCTGCGCGACCGCCTCGGGCTCGATTGGTCGGCCTTCGACCGTGCCGCGCTGGCGGAAACGCATGTAGATGCGGGAACAAACCTGATGCTGCCGTTTTTCGGGCCGGAAATCACACCGCGCCACGATTTCACAGGACCCGTCTTGAAAGGTACGGCCGCGTTTGAGTCCGGGACCGATCCCGGCTTGCAGGTCCGCGCGCTGCTGGAAGGCCAGTTTCTCAACATGCGCCTCCACTCGCAGTGGATGGAGGTCAGGGCCGAGCGCATCCGCCTCACAGGTGGAGCCTCGAAAAACGACGGCATCGCCCAACTGGTTGCCGACGTGTTCCAAGCTCCGGTGGAACGTCTGGAGGTCTCCAATTCCGCCGCGCTCGGAGCGGCGCTGATCGCCGCGGCGGCTGCCGGCCATGATCTCGAGAGACTTCAGCAAACGTTCTGCCTGGCGGCTCCCGGTGCCGTCCTGCGGCCTGACGGGGCACTGGCTCCGGTGTATGAGGAGGCCATGGAAAGTTTCGCGAGGCTGCTGCACAAGACCTGTAGCGGCGCTCTATGAGCGTCGATGCCAATGAAATGCAGAATGATTTTCGTTGTCTCTGCCCGGATGCCTCCGCCTCAGGGCAGCTTGCGACGGTCACAGACCGCCGCTACAGTCCCGCCACCTTGGCGTTTGACCACGGGGGTTCCGCCGCATAGCGTGCCGCGCGATGACGATTGACTCTTACGCGAACCGCTTTGTGTGCGATCTGGTGGCTTATGAGCCCGGAAAGCCGATTGATGAAACCGCCCGGGAACTCGGCCTGGACCCTTCGCAAATCGTCAAGCTGGCCTCCAACGAGAATCCGCTCGGCCCCTCGCCGCTCGCCAAGGCCGCCATGCGCGAGGCCTTGGAGGACGCCCACATCTATCCGGATGGCGGAGGTTTCCGCCTGCGCGGAGCCATTGCCGACGCCCTCGGTTTCGGCCGCGAAAACGTGGTGCTTGGCAATGGTTCCAATGAAATCATCGAGTTGCTCTGCCACACCTTCCTCAACCGGCAAGCGCAACTCATCGCCGCAGAACATGCCTTCGTGGTTTACAAACTGATGGCCACGCTCTTCGGCGCGGATTATGTCGAAGTGCCCGATCCGGGTTTCATTCACGATCTCGACGCGATGGCCGACGCCATCACCGACCGAACCCGCCTCGTGTTCATCGCCAATCCCAACAACCCAACCGGAACGATGGTGGACCAGCAGGCGATCGACCGCTTCATGGACCGGCTGCCAGAGCATGTGATCGCGGTGTTCGACGAAGCCTACATCGAGTTCCCCGACAATCCGCCGGACACGCTGAGGTATGTGCGGGAAGGCCGCAATGTCTGCGTGTTGCGGACCTTTTCAAAAATCCACGGCCTCGCGGCGCTGCGTGTCGGCTATGGCATCGCCCCGGCGCATCTGGCGGGACTGCTGCAGAAGGCCCGCCAGCCATTCAACGTGAATGCCATCGCGCAGGCCGGCGCGCTTGCCGCGCTGGCCGACACGGCGCACTCGTCGGCAACCATCCGCCTGAATCGCGCGGGACTCGCGTTCTATCAAAAGGCCCTCTCGCAGCGCGGACTCGAATACGTGCCCAGCCATGCGAATTTCATTCTGGTCAAGACAGGCGGGGGTGATCGCGTGTTCCGGGACATGCTCAGGCAGGGAGTCATCGTGCGCGCCATGAGCGGTTACAAACTGCCCGATTGGATTCGCATCTCGATCGGCACGGCGTCGCAAAACGAGCGCTGCCTTGAAGTGCTTGATACCGTCTTGAACCCTGCCTGCCTGCCCGCCTGATAGGTCACGCCCGTGAATCTAGCAGGGCGAACATCAGTCCCCGGCTCAAGCGGCCGGGAATCCCCACGAAATGGCAATTTCAGATCCACCAAACGACAAAAGGGAATTCCGCTGCATCCACTGCGACGGCAAGGTCCTCGTCCCGTGGGATCTTCCGCCGACGACCGCAGCCTGCCCCTATTGCGCTGGAATGATCACCTCGCCGGGCAGCGCCACGCCTGCCCCGCCAGAGATCGCGGCACCGCCGGAATCCATCGCAGCCCCACCTGCTCCACCACCCCCGGCACCGCCATTCGCGGTTCCCCCGCCGCCTCCGCCACCGGAATCCTCCATCAGAACGCCCCAGCACCAGTTCCCGGCACCTGCGGATCCGCCCCGCCGGAGACAGGTCGAGGCTCCACGTCGTGCCACTGCACCCAAGGTCCATGCCCAACCGGCTGCCCCGGCGGCCGCCAGCCAAGCCACTCCGCCGCCGAAGAGCGTCTTGATTCCCGTCATGCTCGTTCTCTTGCTGCTGATTCTCGGCGGGGGCACGGCGGCTTATTTCATCGCCGGGCAGCGGGGGCGCAAACTCCCGCCGCAAATGATCCAAGCCCCGGATGTGAACTCCACCATCCGCGAAGCTAATTACATCCGCACTGGCTGGCAGAGGGACGCTAACAGGCTGTTGCGGGATTTTCTGGCTGCGGGATCAAGCGCCGAAAAGCTGCCATTCATCCTCAACGGAGAACGTCTCGCAGCCCGTCTCGAGGAGTTTTACGGCCATGCGGGCATCGACGACTCGGATGCGCCGGCTGAGGCATTTACGGTTTATGAATTGTCCGAGGAGGACCGCAACCGCGGGCTTTTCATGATGAGATATGACCAGCCGCCGCAGTTCGAAATGAGGGAGTTCTTCCGGCCGCTCGCCCCGCTCGAAGTCCAATACGGCCTCGATGAAGCTGACCTGCTGCCCGGCGCGCTCGCACGTGCCGACAACTTCGGCGTGGAACCCATGCGAGTGCACGCTTTCTTCAAACGCACCGCCGAGGGCCTCAAACTCGATTGGGAAATCTTCGCCCAGACCAAATACCGCACTTTCCGGGATTTTGTCGAACTGCCCGCACCCGGCAAGTCCGGGGTCTTCCGGGTTTTTATCGCCGAGGACGTGCAGGATTCAAGATATCGCCCTGCCGGCACCCGCGTTTACCGCCTCTCCGATCCCGCCAACACCGGCGACACCGCGCGTGTCAGCGTGGTGGAGGATTCCAAAATCGGCAGCGCCCTATCAGCTCTCAAACACCAGGATCAACCGCTTGCCCGCACGGCAACGGTGGAGCTCTCGTGGACGGGAACCAGCGACTCCCCGCAACTCGAAATCAGCCGCTTCATCTGTTGGGAATTCCTCGGACTCGGCGGCGAGCCAGCCAAATCCGGTGCCTCCGCAAAGTGATCCATGACCATGGAAGCGCTCCCCGACCCACACCACACGACCATTGCCGCGGTCGCCACCCCGCCCGGCATCGGCGCGGTCTCCATGATCCGGATTTCTGGACCTTCCGCCATCGGCGTGGCGGATCTGGCCACCGATGGCAAGGTCTCCCGCCAGCCGCCACGGTGCGCCCGCCACTGCCGGGTCGCGGACGCCTGGGGAGCGACTCTCGACGACGGGCTTCTAACGGTTTTCCCGGGTCCCCACAGCTACACCGGAGAGGATACCGTGGAATTCACCGGCCACGGCGGCATCCTCGCCACCCGCGAGGTGCTGGGGCGCTTCCTGGCCTGCGGTGCGGTTCCCGCAGGTCCCGGCGAGTTCACCCGCCGCGCCTTTCTGAACGGCAAACTCGATCTCACCCAGGCCGAGGGGGTGATGGATCTGATTTCCGCACAAACACGCCTCTCGCTGCGGGCCGCGCACAGCCAACTCGAGGGCACCCTCGGCCGCCGCACCACCGGCGCGCGCGACCAATTGCTCGATACCCTCGCCCATCTTGAGGCGTGGATTGACTTTCCCGAGGAAGACATCGACCCACAGACCGGCACCCAGCTCCGTTCGCAGGTCCGCGCCGTGCTTGAAACCGTCGATTCCCTGCTGGCGACAGCCGACCAGGGGCGCGTCCTCCGCGAGGGTGTTAGAACAGTGATTTTCGGCGAACCGAACGTCGGCAAGTCCAGCCTGCTCAACCAGCTGTTAGGATTCGAGCGGGCCATCGTCAGCGAATTCGCTGGCACCACCCGCGACACCATCGAGGAAACCATCAACCTGCAGGGCATCCCGCTGCGGCTGGTCGATACCGCCGGGGTGCGCGAGGCGGCGGATCAAATCGAGGCGGAAGGCATCCAGCGCACGGTGCGCCAGATCGAAGCGGCCGATCTTTTGCTGGAGATTGCCGACGCCAGCCGCCCGAAGCCGGAAGACGCGGTTTTTCCCGCTTCCGCCGCAAAGCATCTGCTGGTGCTCAACAAGTGCGATCTCGGCGAGCACGCGTCCTGGCAGGGCGTGGCGGCCGCGCGCATCTCATGCAACACCGGAGCGGGGTTCGCTGATTTATCAAAAACCATCCGCGACTCGCTGCATTTCGGCGAGGTGGACTGGGGGGAGCACGCCGTGGCGATCAACGCCCGCCACCAGGCAAGTCTGCTGCAGGCCCGCGCCGCACTGCTCGCCGCGCTGGAACTGTTGGACGATGCCACCAGTGATCCGGAGCTCGCCGCGGTCGATCTGCGTGAGGCGCTCGACGCCCTGGGGGAAATTCCCGGCCGGGTCGATACCGAAGATTTGTTAGGGGTGATCTTCAGCCGGTTCTGCATTGGAAAATAGCACCCGGCTCACACAGGTTCCAGGATGCGTGCGGTATCGAAGTCGTAAGGCGTGAGTTCGAGCAGGACCTGGCTGCCGGCGGCAAACACGGTGCCTTCGTCCGCGAGACGCTTCGAGAGATGAGCGAGGATGATTTTCCCGTTCGGCAGCGCGACCCGATAAAGGACGGGACCGCGGTTTTCCAAAATCGTCCCGCGGGTGTGGATGGAGGCGTCTGGCATGGCTGGGAAGGAGTCTCACCCCGTCTTCAAGCTTGCGGCAAGAGCGGGCACGGGGTTTTCGCTCGCAATCCCCGCTGCCGGCGATGACCTTGCTTGACGGCTGGCCTGAGAAGATCTTCATTGCTCCTGTCTTCGCCATTCCAGAGGTGACTCCGCCTCAATCACAACTCCCTTCCCTACCGCCATGAAACTCCAACTTCCCTCAGCACTTGCCGCCGCTGTTTGCGTCTTGCTGGCTTCCTGCTATCCCTACCCGGAAAACCCGCAGCGGAAAACGGCCAATCAGGCACCGCAAAAATCCACCGTTGAACAAACGAAACTCAAGGAAGAGGCGGACCTGAAGAAGAAGCAGGAGGAAGCGCTCAAGACCACGCCGGAAGGCACTGCGAACAACCCCTCCGAGAGCCCGCGTGAAACCACGCCTCCCACCAATCCCACGCCGCCGGTCGAACCGAAACGCACCGACTATGCGTTCGCCAACAAGGTTCCCGGAAAAGATGGATTCGTGTTCAGCCCTTACAACAACAAGGTGGTGGACGTTCGCGACATCCCCAGCGGAACTTTGGTTCAGGATCCCACTTACCCCGCCTCCGAGAAGAAATTCTTCCGGGTTCCCTGAGAGTTTCCGAGCCCCGGCAGTCTGTTTCCGGGAAACCGCCGGGTCCGGCCCACTGGACCCGGTTTTTTCGAATGAGCGCAGCTTTCCCGAACATCACCATCCTCGGCGGCGGTCTGCTCGGCGGATCGCTCGCAATGGCACTTGAGGGAACCGATCAACGTCTGCGGCTCTGGGCACGCAGGCCGGAAACCGCGCGTTCGGCCCGTGAAATCGGCATTTCCGGCGCGACCAACGATCTTGCGGAGGCCGTCCATCAGACCGATCTGCTGGTGCTCGCCGTTCCGGTGGGGTCGATGGCCGGACTCGTCTCCCAAGCGCTGGATGCCGGTCTGCCCTCCGGTTGCCTCATCACCGATGTCGGCAGCGTGAAACGCACACCTCATCAGGCCATTCCTCCCTTGCTCGCGGGACGCGGCGTCCATTTCATTGGCAGCCATCCAATGGCCGGCTCGGAACGAAATGGCCTGGAAGCAGCGACTGCGGACTTGTTTGCCGATTCCGCCTGCCTGCTCACCAACGATGAACAAGTGCCCTCGCCTCATCCCGAGTCACTGGAACGGTTTTGGCAAGGCGTTGGCTGCCGCACCACATGGATGAGCGCCGCCGCCCATGATGCACTGGTCGCACGCATCAGCCATCTGCCGCACATCGTCGCCGCGAGTGCCGCCCGCATCTGCCTCACCAATCCGGGCGACGGGCGCTTCGGCGGTGGTGGACTGCGGGATACCACGCGCGTGGCCGCCGGCAACGCCGACATGTGGGCGGAAATCCTCACCGAAAACAGCGCGGCGCTGGCAGGACCGCTGCGCGAAACCATCGCCGATCTCCAGGAACTCCTCGGTCACCTCGAAAGCGGCGACCGCATGACCGCCCTGAAATGGCTGGTGGAAGCCAAACACCGCCGCGATCTTCTCAATCCTTGATTTTTCATTCCAACCACCGAATCGTTAGATAGTCTTCCCTCCCATGTCGGAATTCCGAGTCGCCGCCATCTCAAAGCTCCATGCGGAATTCCGCGTTCCGGGCGACAAAAGCATGTCCCATCGCGCCGCCATCCTCGGCGGACTTGCCAACGGCACCTGCACTATCCGCAATTTCCTTCCCAGCGAGGACTGCCTCAATACGCTCCACGCAATGCAGGCCCTCGGCGCATCCTTCGAAGTAATCGAGGAACTCGCCGGCTACGGCCCGACCCATCTCCGCATCCATGGCCAATCGCTGAAACTCAGCGCGCCATCCACGCCCGTCGATTGCGGAAACTCGGGCACCGGCATGCGCCTGCTCGCAGGACTGCTCGCCGGCCAGTCCTTCACCACCGAACTTTTCGGCGATGCATCGCTCTCCTCGCGCCCCATGGGCAGAATCACCGACCCGCTCGGCCGAATGGGTGCCAGGATCGAATGCCTCGGTGAAAGACCCGGCTGCGCACCGCTGCGCATCCACCCCGCGAGCCTCACGCCCATCACCTACGAAATGCCGGTCGCCAGCGCCCAGGTCAAAAGCGCAATTCTGTTGGCAGGACTTTTCGCCAACGGCGAAACCACCGTTATCCAGCCCGCGGAAACCCGTGATCACACGGAACGCATGATGGCCTCGTTCGGTGTCGCCACGCGACACGAAAATCACACAATCACCATCCGCGGCGGCCAGATTCCCCAAGCCTGTGATTTCACCGTGCCGGGCGATATTTCAAGCGCCGCTTTTTGGCTGGTTGCCGCCGCCGCCTTGCCCGGCTCGCGCCTGCTTCTCAGTGATGTAGGCCTGAACCCGACACGCACCGCCATCCTCAAGGTGCTCAGCCGGATGGGCGCGCACATGATTGAAATCGTCCACCACTCGGATGGCGAACCCATCGGCAACATCGAGATCCATGGCGCGCCACTGAAGGCAACCACCGTTTTCGCCAGCGAGGTGCCCAATCTCATCGATGAAATCCCGGTCATTGCGGTGGCCGCCGCGCTTGCCCAGGGCCGCACCATCATCCGCAACGCCCGCGAGTTGCGCGTCAAGGAAACCGACCGCATCACCACCGTGGTCAACAACCTCCGCGCCATGGGAGCCGTGGTCGAGGAATTCGAGGACGGCATGGAAATCGAGGGCGGCCATCCGCTCCACGGCGCGGAAATCGACAGCTTTGGCGACCACCGCATCGCCATGGCCTTCGCCATCGCCGGGCTTTTCGCCAAAGATGAAACCATCATCCGCAACACCGAGTGCGTGAACACCTCCTATCCCGGATTCGCCCACCACCTTGACGCCATCCTGCGCGAGCGCTCGGAGGCCCGGGATTTCGCTTTGCCCACCATTCCCAACCTTTGCGGCCAGGAATCCGGCAACCAACACTTCGCCATCGCCATCGATGGCCCCGCCGCATCCGGCAAGAGCACGCTGGCACGCCGGCTGGCCCAACGCCTCGGTCTCATCATGGTCAACTCCGGCGCCATGTACCGCGCCGTGACCTGGCGCGTGCTCAAGGAAGGCATCGATCCTCGGGACAGCGTCGCCGTCATTCAACTGCTGAACCACCTTGAAATCCAATGCGGCAACGACGGCGTCTCCTCCACCATCACGATCAACGGCATCGACCCCGGCGAGCAACTCCGCTGCGAATCGGTAAACGCAAACGTCTCAGCCATCGCCGCGATTCCCGAAGTCCGCAAAAAACTCATTCAGCTCCAGCGTGCCTACCTGGCCCGCACCAGCGTGGTGATGGAGGGTCGCGACATCGGCTCGGTGGTGTTCCCGGACACCCCTTTCAAGATCTACATCGATGCCGCCGCGCACGTTCGCGCCGCCCGCCGCGGCAATGACGGCGAAATCGACTCCATCGCCAAACGCGACGCCGCAGACAGCAAACGCAAAACCGCCCCGCTGATCGTCGCGGACGGAGCAACCATTCTCGACACCTCCGATCACAGCATCGATTCGGGAGTGGAAGCCGCTCTCGAAATCCTCAGGCAACAGGGGCTGCCAATCGCGGAGTGATCCGGACAGGTCAAAGCGTGTGGCCCATGCGCGTTTTTTTCGTCTCGAGATACTTCTGGTTGTGCGGGTTGGCGGGCAGGGAAATCGGCAGTTGCTCCACGATTTCAAGACCGTAACCTTCAAGGCCGATCACTTTCTTGGGATTGTTGGTGAGCAGGCGGATGCGGCGCACGCCCAGATCGCAAAGGATTTGCGCGCCCATCCCGTAGTCCCGGAGATCCGAAGCGAACCCGAGTTTCTCGTTCGCCTCGATGGTATCGAGCCCTTGCTCCTGGAGTTTGTATGCATGGATCTTGGCGGGCAGACCAATGCCGCGCCCTTCCTGGCGGAGATATAACAAAACGCCTCCCTCCC
>JBGSUP010000256.1:0-4461 GCA_041753485.1 Akkermansiaceae bacterium | reverse complement strand
GTGACCGTCGCTGGTTGCGGGCGGAGTTTCATTTCTTGAACGATGCGCCACGCTAGCCGCATCCTGTCGCGCCGGCAACCCGTGGCTGCGGCAGTTTGCGGAAAATGCCCACCCACTCGCGACCCTCGCGGCCGGGATAGGCGCGCTGCGGCACCCAGCCGTCGATTCGTTCGAACCAAGGAGCGAAGGTTTGCTCCAACTCCGCCACCGACACCTTGAACGGCGGCCCGCTCTCCTCATCCTCGCCGGGATCGTGCGGCATCAGATAGAAAACACCCGCCAGAATCCCGCCCGCCGGCAAAATCGCTGCGGCGGATTCCGCGTAGGCCCTGCGCTGTTGCGGTGAAATCGCGCAAAAACAGGTGTGTTCCCAGATCGCCGAAAAACTCCGGCCCTCGCCCCACCCGGGATCGAGAAAATCGCCGTGTTCGTAGGCTGCCGGACCGCCGCGGGAAAGCCCGCGGGCTTTCGCCACGGCGGTTTTCGAGATATCGAGCCCGGTCACCGCAACCTCGAAGCCGGCGATGGCACGCACGTCGTGCCCCAGCCCGCAGCCGGGCACCAGCACCGGGCCGCCACCAAGGAGTTCCACGCCGTGACGCTCGATGAGTTCCATCATCGGCGGCGCGGCACTGCCGCGATCCCATGGAATTTCCCCCGCCCGGTAGTGCGCCTCCCAGTCCCTCATGAAGGCTCATTCCCGCGCCCGTCAATGGATTTCCGAACCACCGGGGCAGGCATTCCCCTCAGCGTCGCCAGATATTGGCCGGACGTGCGGTCGGAAAAACGAATCGTCAACGCGAGTCGCTGCCCGACCATCGGGTGGCGGCCGACTTCGAAACCGGCGATCGGTTTCCCGTCCACTTTCCAGGTGGTGTCCGCGACGAAGTAGAGGTGTTGTTTGAGGGTGTCATAAAGATAGACCGCATGGTAGCCATCGGGACCATGACCCTGGAACACCACCTTGCCGTCATGGACGGCCAGCCACTTGTTGAACCCGGTGAAACAGCAGTCGTCATTCCTGCCTGGGATGAGCGTGTTGGTATCGACGGGATTGTGCCATTTGCCGTCCGGCGTGCGGATGCAGATCGCTTGCCACGCAGGGCTTTCCTCCATCGGATTCGTGGCATCGCTGCCACCCACCACGGCGATCAATCCCTGATCGGCAATCGGGTTTGGAGCGCTGGTGAGGGGGAGGCCGTCGGATTCGGGAATGGGCATTCCGAACGGAGCGAGGACCTGCAGGCGGTCAAGCGCGAACATGGTTTCGGGATCGCCGCCATCGGTGACGGCCCATCCGAGGATGCCGCGCCCGGGTTTCACGGCCCCGGATTCCCCGGCGGAGCGGTTGGCGGAAAACACCAGCCATGAACCATCGATGCGGGGCTGATAGGAAAGCTGGCAGAGTTTCCCGCCATCCGCCGCCGGCACGGCTTGGGTGTTGTCCACGAGACGGCTGGGCTGATCCTCGCCCTGCTTGCGGAGATACAGCCCGTTGACCGGCTCGCCCGTGGACTCGGGAGAACCATTGAAAACCACAAGATCCTCCCAGATATCGGCATACCAGAACCATGAAAACCTGGAGGACGTCCCGGGAGCAAGGGTGCTTCTTCCAGCGATGGTGACCAGCGGACCGCCGCCGAAGCGGGCGTAGATGCCGCTGCCCCTGTCCGGACCGCGGTGAAAAACGAACGAGCGGCGGTCGGTTTGCAGGCCGAGGATCAGGCCCATCGGCTTGCCGTCGTCCGGTGCCGGATCATCTTCCAAGACGAGGGCGTCCAAGCGCCCGTCGGACGCCTGGGAGCGGAAAATCCCGTTGCCCGTGCTCGCACCATACGTGTAGCGGTCATTGCCGATAAAGAGGACGTTTTCCTCATCATCGACGAAGGGATAGCGGAAATTCTCGAAGGGAATCGGTGCCGCCACCTTGCGCAGGGGAACGGGGGTATCCGTATCGGCCACCACTTCATCGATCACCGCCTCCGCCTGATGAAACTCCGCGGCGTGCCCGGGAAGCCACTGGCAGATGAAACCGAGAAGGATGGCTTGACCGGCGGATGCGAGGCGATGGCTCATGGCCCGGAAGAGTCTGGTGATCGGGCGATCTTGTCAATTTCCCATCCGTCACAAAATCGTGGGACGCGCGGACCCGCGACTCCGGCGACTCATCCGCTGTCACCACCCACGCTCGCGAATGACGGCAGACCGGGGCCTTGCCGCCCTTGGCCCGCAATCATCAGGGCAGCGAGGCCTTGAGCCGGATGAAGCGCCGCGGGTTGGCCGGCGACAGCGGCGTGAGATCACGCACGACAAGTGCCGCCACTTCGTCGCTCACGATCGCGGTATGCAGGGGGCCGGAGTTCCAAGTCACCAGATTTCCGGAAACCTCCACCGTAAGCGTCACGAGGTGATCGATCCGCCGCGGAATGGTGATCACCGCGTGCCCGGATTGCAGCGCCACGGGAGTGGCGACAGGCGCGTTGGCCGTCTTCGGCGCGGTGCCGAAGACGAACTCCAGCAGGTTGGAGACACCATCCTTGTCGGGATCGTCAGCGGGCTTGTTGAGGGGTTCCCCATCTAGAAATTCAGTCTGCCACTGGGCGAATGAAGTGGAGGGTGGAGCAACATTGGTCACCGAAGCAGACTTCATGAGAAACGGATTGCCATCTGGATCGAGCGAACCAACTATCGTGGTGGCGAGTGGATCGTCAGCAATCCAATCGAGGAACTCTGGAAATGGTGGCGGACCGGAATCAACTTGCGGCCACAACCACGAGGACGCTCTGATGAGTATCCACTCGCCTGCAAACGCGTCACCTTTGAATCCCCAGATATATGCAGGCTTGTCCTTGGAGAAAGGCGCAGAATTTGGAGGAGGTGTGTGAGTTCCTGCGAAACGCTTGTTCACCCCATCATATTTGGAACGGTTTCCAGCACGCCGCCAATGGATACTCCATTCCGCAATGTTGGTCTGGGTCGGGAGGAAAGACCCTTCAAAGACGCCCAACTCAAAGCGGAACGCAGCATCCATCAATTGGTCAACGCTCGTCCGGTTAATCGCATTAGCCGGACTATTCCAGATGATGGTTGTCTGTGAAAATGCTTCGCCGCTTGCGAAACAAGCCGCAACGCAGAGAAATCGGCATATCAAGCTTGTCATGACGGCTCACGGATCGGAACGGCGACGGCAGAGCACCGCAAAGCCGCACGCGATGGCGGCGAGCAGTGCGGTTGAGGGTTCCGGGACAAAGGTATGGGTTTGCAGGCCGGTGGTGGTGGTGGTGGTGGATTCGCCCGGCCCACGTGTTCCGCCCTGATTTCCCCACAGCGGCAGGTCGCCGGAATCCAGATCGCTGATCGACCACTCGATCACCCGGGTGTCGCAGCAATCTCCGCCGACTGCCGGGAAGACCCAGTTTTCCGCGCGGACCAACAGCCATTCGCTGCCCTCGACCGGCTCGTCCGAGTCGCGGATCCAAAGATAAGCGATCATGCCGGCGAAACTTCCGGCGCTGGCGGCGGGATTGCTGCTGGAGCCATCGCTGAGCACTTGGACGGTGGAGGTGAAATAGCCGAAGTCCTGGTTGTAGGAAGCGCTGTCGAAAACCCGCCAGTTGACGGCCCACTCCTCCAGATTGCTGTCATCGGGGATAAAATCCAGGGCGAAGGCCCCGAGTTCAAAGACAAAGCGATCGTCGAGCCCATCGCCGTCGCTGTCCACCAGCAGGCTGCCCACCGGGCTGCCCCAGTTCAAGGTCTGGGCATGGGCGCGGGTGGGCGCAAACGCACCGAGCAATGCCGTCATGAGGATCAGGGTGATTTTCATATCAAAAGGGAGTGAGGGGCTGTCTCAGGGCGTCCACGGGGCGTGCATGGTGGATTGCCGGATGCCGTCCTT
Source organism: Akkermansiaceae bacterium (assembly GCA_041753485.1). Taxonomy (GTDB): domain Bacteria; phylum Verrucomicrobiota; class Verrucomicrobiia; order Verrucomicrobiales; family Akkermansiaceae; genus Luteolibacter. Next base: position 563 of record JBGSUP010000256.1, on the reverse strand, counting down.
GCTTCTCACGAAGACGCTGCGGTTGCCCAGCAGCAGAATTTCGGCATCGCGGGCCAGCAGGGAGGAATCCCCCACCTTGACCCAACGCAGCAGTTGGGGCAGCGCGGGCGCGCCGTTGAGTTGATAGTAAGTGTCGTAGCCCTGGGCTCCGATGACGGCATCTGGCTTCCAAACAAAGACCGAATCGGCGGTTTTGAAATCCGTGCTGCCGAAGAATCCGGTGCCGGTGTTCATCAGGCGGCCGCCGGTGCCGTTGGCCGATTGGTCGATGGGATAACCGCCGCCGACCAGATTGTTGCCGCTTGCCAGCGGGCGGATGAAATCGTTCACGCGCACTTCACCGATGGCGAGGACGGTGGCGGCGGCGCCACGGTTGTTGAAGAACAAACCCTGGCCCGGCGGCAGCACGGTGGAACCCATGTCGGCCATGCCCCCATCCGCGGCATCGACCCAGCGTGCGGTGCCGGGATCGGCGTCGTTCCCATCGTAAAGCCAGTAGATGGTCCATGCGCCGGCCGCAAAGACCTGCACCTGATCGGCGGAGGACTGGCTGCCGGTGGCAC